>JAIEPX010000014.1 GCA_019748175.1 Gammaproteobacteria bacterium | reverse complement strand
AGATAAACATTTACAGTTAACAACGGATACCTTCTTTTATAATTGGTGGCGGCAACCTGCGATGCACGGCTTGCCAGGTATAGCCGAACGATCTTCTTTAGAGCTGTATTGTGCACATCCAAATGACGCACCAAAAACAGTCATTGTATTGGGCTCTGGCTTAGCAATTCTCTGGTTGGCAAGACATTTCCCTCTCACCAAATTCCTTGCATTAAAGCGCAAAAGTGATCAATTCCCCGAAACACCTCGAATTCGACTTAGAGACCTGACTAATCTAACCGCTCTGAATGTTGATGACGTTCAGTATAGCGTAATAACCCCCACTAAATTATTAGTAAAGAACCTTAAAACCGGTGAGGAGTTCGAAGGAGATTTTTACAAGGCAATTGGATTTACAACATTCCCAGATACACTGAAAGTTATTCCAAGTACCCATAAAATAGAATTAAATACTGATATGGTGGGCAAATGGAATGCGCCTCAAGTAATACCAGAAGGCGCATTATTAGAAAGCTTGATGCGCTGGCACACCTTAACGCAAACAATTGATTGGGTATTTGAGCCGCTTGCCTACCATGATGACTCTGGATTCCCGGAAATCATGAGCAGAGAGATGAGAAAAATTGGCATTGAATTAAAAGTAGCTTTTTTCAATGCATTAAGTGAAATTATACAGAACTTACAAGATTTTTCTGAGGCGACAAATGTAGGAGAAATTTTTCTTCAAGCATTTGATATTCAGAAACCTACCGATGAAGAAAAGCAACGATTTAGTAACAAATTGAATGAATTATTGAACAGATATCATCCTAAGCCTACCTCAGCACCTCTTGAATCAAAATTTTGGAAAAATGTAGATAGAACACCGAAAAGAAGTTATTCAACAACAGGGCAGATAGAGATTAAAAATCGAGATCCAAAACTAGAACTTATAGAGAAATTACTAGAAAAATGGTGGCATTGGAGCCCCGAAGGTGATATCAGAAATTTCCTCTCTGAGCCAACCAAAACAAACTTCCGCCAAGGAAATGAATTGTTAAAAAGTTTAGAACAAACGCCTGAGCTGCAGAAGGTTTCCAAATACTAGATATTGATTCAAGATAGATAGAAAATACTCCACGACTTATGGTAATGCTAATTGCTAAAAAATATTTTGGCTACAAGCTTTCTGAGATTTTACAAGCGATGTCAATGCATAGTCAAAAAACTGTAGCTAGCAATATTGCGCGACTAGAAAAACTAATGGCAATAGATTCTTCTCTGGTGGATACGCGAGACAGAATACTAAATTTATTACAATAGCCAACGGGAGACACGACCCCTTCGTTACTCTAAAACCGGGGCGTCGGTAGTACTGAGGATTGCCTTAAGCTCTTCGCATAGCACTTCATAGAATTCTTGAGTATCGGCCTCTAACATAACATCCTCAATAGTCTCACCTTGATGATCAGGAAATTCAGTTAGACAATCTACGTCCATTAATTTTTCTTGAAGCGTGGCTTTTACGACATTTTCAAAATGAATACGATAGGCAGGATGTAGAATGGCTCTATTGGCGAGTATTCTTAATGGAATTTGTTGTTGAAACTCGAGCGCAGTCGGCGAAAAATGTAATACTTTCACCAGCCAGATCGCTAGCTTAACTGCCCCACCATCCATCGCATGATGCAACAAGGTATTCTGTTCATTATCTACCCGAGAGAAAAAAGCCATAACATCGATCTTATAAGATTGACAGAGCAAATACAGTTGATAAACAAATTCAGTATGGCCAAAACGGGCAGCGGTATGAGCAATCGTTTCTTGATCATGATTGATCACAAGAAGATCCTGAGGACTAAAATGTCTTTCTAAAAGTCTGCGAAATTTTATTGGATCGCCATGTTTGGCAGAATAGAATAAAGCAGTATTACCATCCCCATCACAATCTTTAATAGAAACGTGTGCTGGTTCTTGTTGAACGATGTAGTCAATGAGATCAAGCAAACCCGCTTCTGCTGCAACATGATAAACGGATTTATTTAAAGGCGTCGCTCCAGGTCTTGGTTCGCATCGATAACGATCCGACAAAGTACCCCAACCCGATCTTAGAGCAAAATCGAGAATTTCGGGATCACCACTTAAAATCGCTGCATAGAAAAAAGAGTTTTCGGTGTGCTTCTCTGCTAGGGTATCTAATGAATAAAGCTTGATAAGTGTTAGAGCCAATGATTTATTTCTACTGCGAATAGCAGCAAGTGCTACAAGGCGCTGATGTTGAGGCGTACCATAGGGATCGGCGCCGAGTTTGCGCAAAACAGGAAAGAGTTTCCAAAAACCCTTATTTGCCGCGATCAAAGCTAGGTTAGATCTTTCTGGAATAATTCCTAATTGGCTGACTTTTACCGGATCAATTCCTCGTTCAGTTAACCACAAAATCATCTCCAATTGTTCAAATTCCACCGCGGGATGAAGTAGAGAGAACGCCCGATTTTTGTCTGTATAAGTTAATTGATAGCCAAATAATTCAACAAGTTTTTGCAGCAGCTCTTTATTTCCCGTTATCACAGCGAGAGCAGGCAAAAGATATTGAGGATCTTGTTCAATAGTAAACTCAATACTTTGTAACCAGGCAATACCAAGCGCTGTGTGTTCACCCAAAAATAAATAATGCGCAACGCCATAGCCATTCTCATCTTGTAATTTTTTTGCATCTTCACCATGCACTGCTTTCACCTGCTCCAGTAATCCCATTAGAATAGCAATTTGCCATGGGTCTACGCCCCATCGGAAGATTTGTTTGAATAATCGTTTATGTTTGGAAAGCGCAACAACTACTCGTTTTGGATGGAAATGATAGCTCTGAAAGTCGGGATGCTGCCGAGTATAAGCATCTAAGAAATTAAGATGAGCAAAGCTCCAGTTCCAAAACCCTTCAGAATTATAGGCTCGATTCAATGCTTTGCAACTCAACTGCATACTAAACCATTCCGCCGGTCTTAACTGTCTAGCAACACACTGCTGTGCATCTCTCGTTAAATGTATGAGTTGCTTTACTTCGCCTGGGAAGTTCTGCTGATGTTGTAATTGATGCGCAAATGACTTCAATCCAAAAGTATTGAAGAAATAACAACTAAATGCCTCTCGATATCTTTTTAAACTGGCGGTGTTTAGATCTCTAAGATAAGTGAGAACACCTAATTTTTTTGTTTCGTCCTTTGACAATAAAGCACAATTGAGTGCTTGATTAAAAACAGCAATGACCGAGTTCAGATCTCTTAAGCTGCACTCCATAAAAAGATCCATGCCACAAGCTTGCGCAGCATTTTTTGCCTCTTCTGTTAGAACAACCGAATCTGGTGAGGGCGGAATAGTGTCATCTTTTACCCCAACGAGTACCACAGGTACCTTAGGCATTTCGCTCTTAATTTCAGGATACCACTTATGGAGTGCATTTTTAAAAGACTCTCTGGAGTTAACATGAAATACCAGCAGGATGATATCTGTTTGTGGATAATTCAGACGACGGAGATTTTGATGTTCTTCCTGACCAGAACTGGTGCACAACTGATATTGTACTCTGCACCCAGATACCGTTTTTTCTACAGGACAATCGTTGAAAAATGAAGGAATGAAAGCGAAATCTGTTTTTTGCGCCGCATAAATGGATAATAAAAAGTCTTTGAGGGTGGTCGATCCTTTATCATTCTCTATTTTGATAAGATCACCCATCACAATCAATTTTTCATGCAATGGGTTGAGGTTGGGCTTGGCTTGATTTGATACTGCCGACGCTCCGCTACTGCTACTCACTTTTTTCATTGTTACCCTCCTTACCCTTTAATCTCGGGTAAGTTTATCAAATTCAACTAAGTAATACAATGGTTATTGCCCATTTTCTTAGGGTATCTCGCATTAAACATGATTATTTAATATTTCTAACCCGGCAAAAACCCCTTAAAACTTGTAAACTGAGGAATTTGTACTATATTTAAAATAGAGAAACCGTGAGAGTAAAAGAGGGCTTTTTATGAAAAAGAGACAGAGCGTTAAAGATGCGGCTGCCATAGCGGCTTCTGAGCTGAACGAAATAAACGAGCTCAATCGGGATCAAAGACGCAAAGCGAGTAAAGATCTACAACAAAAGATAGCTCAGGTGGACCCCCATTTATACGGCCATATTAAACAGTTCGTTAACCAATATGCCTTTGCCATACTAGAGAAGGGCGGAACAAGTGCTCTAGAATTGATAGACTACACCCTTGCCATTGACGACTATATAAAAAAAAACAAAGATAAACCATCTCAAGCTGAAGCACGAGCATTAGTTAATCAAGCCATTTATCTTGAAGCCAGAGACATGTTTGAATCTCATGATCTAATTGCCCAGCCCCCAGAAAATGGGGCCAGACTTGCGGACACCAAGGCCTGTGGTGATGAAGTAATTGAAGCCTTTGATATCGTACACCGTAATTTGCAACCATTTCGAGATGAAAGAGACGAACGGCAGCTTAAGAGAGATCTGGCTCATATAGATCAAGCCATCGAAAAAGCCAACATGTCTAATAATGAAGATGCAATCTCCGAGCAGCAAGAAAAAAAGAAAGACCTAATGCCTTTACTTAAAAAAATATCGAAAACAAAATTAGAAGCTGAGGACTTTCATAAACATCTTACTAATCTGGGCGATAGTTTACATCAACATATACAGAATCATAATCGCCTTCCTGAGCAAACAATTTCAAGCAGTTCTGAGGTAAATAATACGAGCTCCACCACGGAAACCCACGAACCACTAACACAAGCCCAGATAGATGTTGCTGCCATGCCAGAAGACGAGGCTATGGTTAAAGCTATTTTAGGGGAAGAACTCCATCTTGAAGAACTTCTAAAAGGTTTAGAAGTAGACGCGCAAGCAGATAGCGCAGCTGAAGAACTGAAACAAATTCTCGAAGACATAAACAAACCACCGGGAGAAGAATCAGAAAGAGCTCCCAAAAAAGAAACCCCCATCGAACAGCTCCTGGATGAACCGAAATTAACTGAAGATGAAGAAGCTTACATTAAAGAAAGTGTAAGACTTGGTCATTTAAATAATGAGCTAGACAAAGGTGTTAACAATTTCTTAAGGGAACTTTATCAACCCGACGAAGGTAATGCTCCCGATTTTTTCACGCAGTTTGAAAAACACTTTCTCTCCCTAGGCGAGAAAATTGATCAGGCTAATTTCGGATTTACTCATCAAGAGGTTAAAGAAACTTTCGATCGATTAAAAGCATTTACTGCTGAGGTCAAAAAAATAAATAGCACTATCATGGATCCCTTCGCTAAAGCAGCGGCCATAGCTGATTTGATTCAAGCAACCCCCACGCTATATCGGGATGCTGCTAATGTAGTGATTTACACCAGTGATCTTATGGCGCACTTCAAAGAGCAATCCACTGCCTTCACGAATCCTCAAACAGGAATGGGGCATCCACTTGAACATTACACTGTAAAATTTAGTCAATTGCTCACAAAATATCAATTGCACTTAAAAAATTACGAGGGATTAGGTCATCATTTAGGGGCAAAAGAAAAAGCCTCTAAATTGAATGAACGTTATAGCAAAATCGCCCTCGATTTTAATAGAGAAACAACGGTATCGACAACCCGACTTATTGAAGATTACAGAAAATTAGCAGACCTACATGTTAAGGATGCTGCGGTAAAAACCAAAACAGTTTCCTCAAAAGAAATTAACGACCATTTCAAAATAGCCCGCGATCAACTATTTTTGTTTATTAGCGGAAAAATGCCGACAGAAAATAAAGCAAACCTTGTTGAACTAATGGAAAACGTATTATGGCTCTACGAGGCAAAACTTCATGGGGGTACAAGTTTAGAAAACAAGGAAATTATTCTGAAAAACATACCTTTGCTTTTGGGTTTTTGCCAAATAGCCGATCCGAAGCATGTGAACGAACGGTTAATGGATACTTTGAGATCTACCATAATCGCAATGAGAGATCCACAAGCAAAAAACCCCCTCGATTTCAAAGACGATGAAAAGCAACGCAAAGATTTTATTGCTTTAACTAACAAAGTGATGGCTGTTATTGACGAAACTAGTATCAGGGCAAATAAACAAGGCTTACAGAATATAGCCGCTAGCTTCGAGGAAATTGATTTTAAGGCAGGCCTCCCAAATACTGAAGATAAAGGCAAGGAAGCAGCCCATGAAGTAGCTGCTACTACTCCAAAAGCAGAGATAGAATTTGCTGATTTGAGCGCCCAGTTTCAAGAATTATCTGAATTAAAAGAACCCGTACAAGCAGAGCCGGCTAAGCCTGAGGCACCAGAAGCACCTTCAGAACCTGAAATTTCTATGATTGATGTTGAAAAATATGTTGAAGAAAATAAAGCCATGCAGGCAGAAATTACCGCTGCAAAAGAAGCCGCTCCAGTTGTTCAGGTAGCACCACCAATGGCACCAGTAGAGCCTGAGCCCTCTGCTGTGCAAAAGACAGCATCTGTAGCACAAAAAGCACCGACCAAAGAAATTCCTCCTGAAATTGCCGAATTTAAAAAGAATTTAGGTACTGAAGGAAGTGTGATGTACCATCTTCGATTTGGTTATCGTACCGCCGAGGCTAATATGAAGCCCGCCGAATATATCGAGCATCTTAAAGTCTGCGAACCTGAATTATATAAATTAAGCGAAGCCCGTGCACAGCGACAAATTCAAGGTAAACAAACAGACACTCCTCAGAGCAATAGAGCAGAATATCGCGAGGCGATGCGAAATTTTAGATCCGAGGGAAAATTTGGACCCATCATCGCACTGGTGGGTACCGGTTTAGGTGCTGTATCAAATGATTTAAAAACTTTTGCAACGAGAATAACAAATCCAGGGTTATATCGACAACAACGCGATGAAGCACAACTACGCGCACAAATAATGGCCGTATCTAGCGAACTTGTAAAACGTGTGTCTCAACCCGAAACGATTCCAGGGACTTGGCAATTACGAGTCGAATTGACCAGACCTCTGCACCAAAGCATACAAGCTGATCTTAATAAAGTAGGAAAACCTGGCACAGATATGAATGCGCTACGACAAAAGTATTCCGGTTCTACCACTGAAGTATTGAAAGAATTATTAGAAAAATCTAATGATCAACAAGCGGCAAAAAGGGAACTACAAGCTAAAAATAAACAATTGAATACTGTTCTTGAAAGAGAAGATCTTAGTCCGAAATCTCGTGAAATCTTTGAAGCAAAACAAAAAAAGATTGAGGCAAATATTCAAAAAATAGATGGAGCCCATCAACAAGAAAGCAAAGCTACGAATATTGTCATAATTGTGCAAATTGACACACAGTTAAAATCTGTTATGCAACAATTGCATCAAGCTGGCATCGAACCAATAACAACAAAGTGGCCACTCTCTCGTATCAAAGAGCATGAGCAAAGGACACCACTTGCAACTTTATCGTTTTCCTGCAAAGAACAAAAAATTGAGGATCTAGCTGCAAAACTTGCACAAATTAGACACCCAGTATCAACTGAGAGGATCAAAGGTAATCCAGTATTTAAGGACAATTACAGCCAAGCCTTAGAAAAAGTTCAAGCTTCAAGAGATCAAGGCCAATCCACCAACACCTCAAAAATAACGATAAATAAATGAGAAAGGGGGCAAATCTAAGATTGCTACATTCTTAAATAACAGCTTAGATAATGGCAAAGTGCTAGTTAGAGAATGCAGCAATCTTAGATTTGATCCCTTTTAATTGACGCCGGGGACATTCATGCTATGATACCGATCAAGAACTTTTCGGCCAAAATATAAAGGGGACAACCGTGGTTAAATCTCAGCTTGCCATTAAAATTTCTGACAGATTACAGCATCTGCCTATGAAAGCGATCGAGATGTGCGTACACCAGACGATTGATATGCTCAGTGATGCTCTTAGCAATGGGCGACGTATAGAAATTCGTGGTTTTGGCAGTCTGAAATTAAATTATCGAGCGCCTCGAAACGCCCACAACCCCAAAACCGGCGAGAAAGTTGCCACAATAGCAAAATTCACCCCCGCGTTTAAACCTGGAAAAGATCTTCGAGATCGCGTGAATGCGCAATATGGCCAGCCGATGATCGCTGAAACTTTAGATGACTAACAGCAGCAATTACTGACTACACTAAGCCAGCGGAAGTGTGACGCCGATCTGCCCCATGTATTTTCCTGCTCGATCGCGGTAAGACGCTGCGCAAACTTCGTCTGATTCTAAAAATAACACCTGAGCCACACCTTCATTTGCATAAATTTTTGCGGGCAACGGTGTTGTGTTTGAAAACTCGAGCGTCACATGCCCTTCCCATTCAGGTTCCAAAGGTGTGACATTGACAATAATTCCACAACGAGCATAGGTCGATTTACCTAAGCAAATTGTCAGAACATTACGTGGAATACGAAAATATTCGACTGTACGCGCCAAAACAAAAGAGTTGGGCGGAATAATGCAAGTATCAGAATCAAAATCAACAAAACTGTTTTCATCAAAATTTTTAGGGTCTACGATAGCAGAATTAATATTCGTGAACACTTTAAATTCAGTAGAACACCGAACATCGTAACCATAACTCGATGTCCCGTAAGAAATGATCTTGTTGCCTGCAATTTCACGAACTTGAGCCGGTTCAAACGGTTCAATCATGTTGTGCTCGTCCACCATCCGGCGGATCCAGTTATCAGATTTAATAGACATAGTGTTCCTTATTTCATTCAACGACGATGTCGGGAAATTTACCGGCATAACTCTTCGGTTGCAAGACTAACTGTTCAAGCATTTTTACTGCAATTTCCTTGTATCGATTTGCGATAGGACTGTCAGGTGCGGCAACCACCGTCGGAGATCCACCATCTGCGTCTTCACGAATTTGTTTATCTAATGGTAGCGACCCTAACATTATAACATCCGTCGCAGCAGCCAGTTGCTCACCGCCCCCTTTCCCAAAAACAGCTTCTTCGTGGCCACAGGCTGTACACACGTGAGTCGCCATATTTTCGATAATTCCCAAAACAGGAATGCTCAGTTTACGAAACATTTCCAAACCTTTACGCGCATCGAGTAATGCTAAATCCTGCGGCGTAGTCACAATCACAGCGCCAGCAACCGGAATTTTTTGCGCCATAGTTAACTGAATATCACCCGTTCCAGGCGGTAAATCGACGATCAAAAAATCCAACGCAGACCATTGAGTATCAAACAATAATTGCTGTAACGCTTTACTCACCATAGGCCCACGCCAGACCATCGGTGTATTCACATCGACTAAATATCCCATAGACATCGATTCAAGACCATGACGCACAACAGGCGTCAAGGCTTTTCCTGATTCATAGTGTGGAGTTTCATTGGCCCCTAACATTAGCGGTTGACTAGGACCATAAATATCAGCGTCGAGAATTCCTACGCTGGCCCCAAATGATGATAGCGCCAACGCTAAATTGACAGCCGTTGTAGATTTGCCCACCCCCCCTTTTCCAGAGGCCACAGCAATGATATTTTTTATTTGAGGAAGAGGTTTCAAACCAGGACGAACAGACCGAGACTCAATATTATAATTTACCATCTATAGATCACACCACTAGTAATGCCTTGTGCTAACCCTACGTGATCAAAATGATCGAGTCAATGGCTATTTTGCAACCACTCTAGCAAGCAATCGATCAAGCTTACTGCAGAGCTCGGTGGGAGAAACTGGCTTGAGCAAAAAGTCTGTCATGCCAGCCTCAAGGCAGGCCTGTAGCTTTGTAGGAACCAAATGAGCAGTAAACGCTATAATGGGGACATTACGATTAGGGTTGTCTGTGGTACGAATACAATGAGCCACATCAATTCCACACATGCCTGGCAGACCAATATCCATCAGAATCACTTGAAAATGCTCTTTTGCGATGATCTGCAAAGCAGTTTCACCATCAGAAGATATTTCAAGCGAATAACCCCGTCCTTCCAGCAACACTTTGCAATACTTTTGGGAAAGCGGTTCATCTTCAACCAACAAGATACGACAATTATCGTCATTGACGACACTGGTGCCTTTCTTGATAATCAAATCTTGATCATCAGAACTCTCAGAAAAGATGTTGAGATAGTCAAACGTCTCCAACATGCAACATTGCCTTCTTATTAATTCATTAGCAGAACTGACAGAAATAACATTAAGTATTAGACACGATCAATAGACAATATCTGCAATGCTTGTACTAGATTTGAGATAATATTGGCACAAAGGGGTCAAATCTTGACAAATAGACAAATAAAGAAATAGACATTTAGCTGACGTGCATGCCTGAGCCCATGCTGTTATACTGGGCAAATTTGATAATATGAGTGATCTTCATGAGTAAACAACGACAACTCCTCGTTACTGTAGCC
Source organism: Gammaproteobacteria bacterium (assembly GCA_019748175.1). Classification (NCBI taxonomy): domain Bacteria; kingdom Pseudomonadati; phylum Pseudomonadota; class Gammaproteobacteria; species Gammaproteobacteria bacterium. The sequence continues at coordinate 151,017 of JAIEPX010000014.1, read as the reverse complement.
TTACCTTATGCCAATGGCCCTACACATTTGGGGCACTTGATCGAACACATCCAGGCCGATATCTGGGTACGACTCCAGCGATCGTTAGGCAACGATGTGGTTTTTATTTGCGGAGATGACGCGCATGGCACGCCCATCATGATCAGCGCTGAAAAACAAAACATCACTCCGGATCAGTTGGTTGCGCAAATTCATGACGTGAGAAAGCAAGACCTCAAAGACTTTCAAGTTCATTACGATAATTACTACACCACCCACTCACCTGAAAATAAAGCGCTTTCTGAAATGATTTATCAACGACTCATGGATAATGGCGACATCGAATCCAAAACCATTTCTCAACTTTTTGACCCCGCAAAAAAAATGTTTTTGCCTGATCGTTATGTGAAAGGAGAATGCCCAAAGTGTGGAGCAAATGATCAGTACGGAGATAATTGCGAAGTCTGTGGCGCAACGTATTCCACCACTGACCTTAAAAATCCGACGTCAATTTTATCCGGCGAAAAACCTATTGAAAAAGAATCTGTGCATTATTTTTTCAAACTTGCCAATCATCAGGATTTATTAGAAAAATGGCTCAAAGCAGGACATCTACAAAGTGCTGTGAGCAATAAATTAATGGAGTGGTTTTCTCAAGGGCTTTCTCCTTGGGATATTTCTCGTGATGAACCTTATTTTGGTTTTGAAATTCCTAATGCCCCCGGAAAGTATTTTTATGTGTGGCTGGATGCGCCCATTGGTTACATGGCAAGTTTTGTGAATCTCAGCAAAAAAAGAAACAATCTTGATTTCGATCATTACTGGGTTGATGAAAAAGCAACAGAGTTGTATCACTTTGTTGGCAAAGATATTGTGTATTTTCACGCATTATTTTGGCCGGCGATGCTGCACGGCAGTGGCCACCGCATGCCAACCAACGTTTTTGCACATGGTTACCTCACGATCAATGGCGCAAAAATGTCTAAATCGCGCGGCACCTTTATTACAGCTCAACAATATAGCCAACATTTAGATTCTGATTATTTACGCTATTATTTCGCCGCAAAACTGAATAACGGAATCGATGACATTGATTTCAATTTCATTGATTTTGCACAACGCGTGAATTCAGATCTTGTTGGTAAGGTTGTGAATATTGCGAGTCGCTGCGCAGGATTCATCACAAAAAATTTCGAAGGGAAATTAGCAGAGAAATTCGAAAGCGACGATTTATTTAATCATGCAATTCAACAAGCCGATAAAATTGCAGATCTAATTGTGCAACGCGAATATAATCAAGCAGTCAAAGAAATAATGGCGCTTGCAGATTCAGCTAATGCGTATATCGCAGAACAAGCACCTTGGGATCTTGCAAAAAAACCAGGACAAGAAAGCCGTGTACAAGCGGTGTGCACACTCGGACTCAATTTATTCAAAGTGATTATGACGTATCTTCATCCCATAGTTCCGTCATTAGCCACCAAATCAGCTGAATTTTTAAATTGCCCAGAACTCACTTGGCAAAACGTAAAAACACCCTTATTGGATCATAGGATCAACACTTTTACACCGTTACTCACTCGCATCGACGCTGAAAAAGTGTCTTCGTATTTTACCGAGCAACCTACCGTTAACGCATGAACAAAGTCACTATTACAACCATTGATGCTGTTTTACCACAAACCCAATGTGGATTGTGTAGTTACGGTGCTTGCCAACCGTATGCTAAAGCACTCATCGAAAATAATGCGCCCATTAATCTTTGCCCACCGGGCGGCGTTGAAACACTCAAAAAACTTGGCGAATTATTACAACAAGACCCCACTGCGCATATTGAAGAAATGCAAAAAAAAACAAAATTACCGACACGCGCAGTCATTCGAGAAGATGAATGCATTGGCTGTACTAAATGTATTCAAGTTTGTCCTGTTGATGCCATCATTGGCGCTTCCAAACAAATGCACACAATTATAACGGACGAATGCACGGGTTGCGATTTATGCCTTGCTCCCTGCCCCATGGATTGCATCGATATGAAACCCATTATGATAGAAGACCCTGTGACAATAAAAATGCAGGCGAATCGTGCGAGAGAACGTTATCATGCGCGACAAAAACGCTTAGGGCTTAGCAAGCACGAATCAGAAAACAATGACATCTCTTCCGTGCAAAATACACAACAAGTTGACTCTGTCGATGCCCGCAGACTTTCTATCGCAGAAGCTGTTGCCCGTGCCGCAGCAAAACGTCAGCAACTCAACACAACGAAATCATGATGAATACAGTTAAACGCACTCAAATTTTTTCACGTTTTCAAGAAAATAATCCTCAACCTACCACTGAATTAATATACTCAACACCTTTCGAATTACTGGTCGCTGTCATGCTATCAGCACAAGCAACAGATATCGGTGTTAATAAAGCGACACCCGCTCTTTTTAAAAAAGCCAATACACCTAAAAAAATGCGCGCGCTGGGAGAGGAAGGACTCAGAGAAATGATTAAAACCATTAATCTCTACAAAACAAAGGCCAAACACATTATTCAAACATGCGAGTTATTAATCCAAGAACACAACAGCGTTGTACCCTCAACACGTGAAGAATTAGAAAAATTTCCGGGCGTTGGTCGTAAAACAGCGAACGTCGTGCTCAGCGCAGCTTTTGGTCAACACACTATTGCTGTAGACACGCACATTTTTAGAGTTTCAAACCGCACGGGATTAGCAAAGGGCAAAACCCCTTTAGAAGTTGAACTTGGTTTAGAAAAATCAGTGCCAAAACAATATTTGCAAAATACACATCATTGGTTGGTTTTGCATGGTCGTTACGTGTGCAAGGCACGAACACCGCTTTGCACTAAGTGCTTAATTAAAGATTTGTGCGAATATCCTGATAAAACAGAATAAGATGCGCACAATTACTTTTTAGTTGGGGCAATTAATGCTGAACTTGGAAAATATTTTTCTGCTTTAAAAGCTTCCATTACGACTCTAACGTTGTTACCAGGAGCACCATTTATATTACTGTCAATGAGTTCAACCCCATATTTTACAACGAGAGCACTGATAGTACTCCAATAAGATTCTTTTAGCATAGCTAAACTAGCCAATTTATTAAAAACCTTTAAACCTCTCTTATCTGTTGAGAATAGATCTATGCCACAGTTCTCATCTTCTACAATCATGCAAATTAAATTTGCGTCGTTAGATTTAGCTGCGGAATGTAAGACCGTTTCACCTTTATTATTTTTTGCGCATTTTCCCTTCATCATTATTCGGCCTGTTTCGCTTAGCATTAATAGTTTTAAAAACCACACGGAACCAGATGCAGCAGCAGTATGGGCGACTGTGTTTCCTTCTTGATCTTTTTGTAGAGCGTTCTCAAAAAATGGAAGAAGAAATGTATACATATTGTAATGCCCGCCTTTACCAGCATAATGGAGTGATGATCTTCCTTTACCGTCAACTGCAAGCACACCATTTTTGGGTCTAGGATCTTTTAAAACTTCTTTTAGTAAAGATAAATGGCCGAATTTAACTAAAAGATGTTCTACTGTGGCTTCATTTTTAAATCGATCAGTCAGAGACACTAAACCACTATTAATAAAGTGCCAAAATATCTCAGCGCGCCCACCCTCAATGACATGCATAAATAGCGTTTTAGCATCTAAGTGGTATTGTTTCATAAGGGAAAGCCCTAGCTCCAATTTCCCTGTCCTTAAAGCATTACCTGCAATACAAAGAGCCAATTTTTGAATAGTTGCGTCGTCTAAATAGCCACTCAATGGATGTTCTTCTTCCGAGAATCGATCATATAGTTTCCAGTGTGCGTAGGTGGAAGCTACAACGGCCAAGTGGAGTCCAATATAAGGACTAACGCCTTCTGTGATTAAAAAATCGATCATTTCTTCATGACCACCTTTTACTGCGGACGTGAGTAGAGTTTCATCAACGAATTCTCCAGCTCTTTTAGGATACACTTTTCTCAAATCATACTTATGCGTCTCTTTGAGGTACTTGAGAATAGGGATACTCCCACCTAATGCCGCTTGATGCGCAATAGCGTCGATGTGATGTAAAAATACTTCTGGCCAACGCACATAAAAATCTATCAAACATTCTAATTGATCGCCTACTGCATAGTAAGAAGCTATACAATGATTACCACTGTCTATAGAGGCTGTAATTTTATCACCAAGAATTTCTTCTACTGCACTTTTTTTGCCACAAATGGCTGCAAACTTTGGTGCAGCTCTAAGATCGTTTCTGATGAAAGAAGTTAATACGGGTAATGCCGAATTGAGCACTTTAGCAAGATGTTTAAAATCAATTTTAAATTTATTGAAGTTGTCATCGAGTTCTATTGCGTCATGAAGATAAGCAAATGCATCATTATTTAATTCTGATTGGACATTTCGTAAAAACAATCGAAACAGCGCCCCCTGGCTTTTAACCCAAAGACTTGTGCATGATCTGGATAGGCTCACAGCGTCTTTAATCGTTGATAATTGTATCATGTGACTATGAACGTCTCTGCCAAGCACAATAAAAGGGTTGTAAGCGTTATCCGGAGTAATTGAGATAACAGAAGTTTGTTCTGCTGCTGATTTATCTTGGCTGGAACCAGTTTTTTTCATAAAGGACCTCTATAGACATGGCAATATTAGCCAATATATCATAAAAAACGACCTATTTCAACCGGGTCCAATGGAATCTTTTTTATGGATTGACAGCACCTCATATCTCTGGGGAAAAGCCTTGCAGCTGGGCATCCTAGGCTTTTATCAGACGTTATTTGAGCTATCCTGAGTAAACTAATCAATGATTAAGACCGGTCTTCCAAAGCCTAGGCTCCAGGTACAAATCAGGAAAATGTACTATAATTAGATTAGAGATTCATAGAGAGGAGAGAAATCATGTCAACAGAGAAGTCAGAGAATGAATTAAAAAAAGAGGCTGGTGCGCTGATTGCTAAAACTGGCAAAAACCTTGAGAGATTGATTAAATCGCTAGGAGAAGGTTATCGAGTTGGCGGACAAGACTCATTAGCACAATTAAAGGTGCAGCTAGAACAGTTTGAAAGATGGCAAAATGATGCGAACATAAATGCCTCAATGTATACAGAAGCATTAGATAAGCTCTATAAAACAATTAATAGAGCTATACAAAATCCTGAATTTAAAGAATCACAATCGTTTTCCGCTCGACTATCTAGAAGAGCAACCACAATGCTTCAACGACAACAAAAAGTGATGGGACAAGTCTCTAAACAAGAATCGGAAGCTAAAGAAGTTGAGTCTGAACAAGCAGCAAAAGTGGGTGAACAAGCCGCTAAACAAGAATCGGAAGCAAATGAAGTTGAGTCTGAACAAGTAGCACAAGTAGACGATAGTGATGATGATGTCATTATTCTACCCAGAGAAAAAGAAGATTCTGTTGAACAAGAAGAAGAAAGTGATGAGGATGTCGTATTTTTAGACCCTAAGACCGGTGAAGAACTGAAAGCAAAAAATAATGATCAAACAAGTGGTCAAGAAACCAATATACAAGAGAACGATGTCGAGGAAGAACAATTTGAAAGCGAAAGTGAAACTGACAATGAGATGCTAAATAAGTTGGCAGCAATTAAAGAGACGATGCCAAAGATAGAAGTGGTAATGAGAGGCGAAAATGGTCCTCACAATGATGAATCAGAACAGACAGAAGAAGAAAATGTTGAAGTATTACGGGAAAGATTAAAAGCTGTTCAAGATGGACAATCAAGAAATGAAGCCCTCATGGCTGGCGTCGAAAACATCGATGAATTAGAAGAAATGACTAAAAAGATGGGTGAGGCACAAGGTCTGAAAGCACAACTCGATGAAACAGAGCCTGGAGTTGAACAGAAAGAAGATGAAACCGAGGGGGTGACGAATACAACGGGTGTGAGAGAAGAAGCAAAAAGTGATAAAGGTAAAGAAGAGATTGGAAGTGGACAAACTGTAGAAATTCAATCACCAAGTGAAACAGTAACAAAATCCAATGTTACACAATCGTTTGTGAGCATTATCAAGAAAGCAGATAATATAGTGACTGCAGGAGCGCGAGTACAGGATCAGATTGCAGAACTGCGAAGCGATATTAACGTTATAAAAAATCAGCCTGAATTCCAACAATATCAAAAAGAGCTTGCTCAAGAAAGACGTGAGAACATGCAGAATGCTTTGAAAGAAAATTTTCCTACAACTTATAAAGAACCCAAACAAACGGAAATCAACACTAGTCAACCTAAACTAGATTCAGATCAAAAAGCGGCATATAAAGCAATATCGAAACTCGACACACTACTTGAGAGAGTAGAAAAAAGTAAAATTGGAATAGTTAAGAGCATTCTAAAAGGGCAAGTGAGAAAACATTTAGAGGCAATGAATGCGAATCCACTAAAAGATAGCATACAAAAAGTTGGGGGGTTAAAAACAGAAAAAACTCAGGAAGCTGATGTCCGCCCACAATCATTTAAGAAATAGTGAAGAGTTTGAATTAAATTCAAATTCTTCACTACCTTTCGATTTTTCATCATAATATTAATATTCTAATCTCGCATCTCGTTGTGCTGACAACTGCTCTATCTTACCCTGAACATCTTGTTGTGCTGTATGATCTTGAAGACTGTTTTTTTGATGCGCTTCCATATCACCAAGCGCAGGAACAACTTTGACTGCATCTTCAAATGCTTTGTCCTGTTTATCACTTTGACTTCGGACGTTAAGCTTTGTTTGACCATCCTCAGCTTTCGACAAATGAACGCAGGCATCTTCTGTTTTGATCACGCATTGATCTTGAAATTCAATTACTGTTGCACCTGTTTCAGAAGCTGCCGTTATAGCTTCTTTTAAAATATTTTGAAAATCTCCGGCTAAGTCGTTCAATTTTATTTCAAATGCCGGGGGACCACTCTCAGCTAACACAGCCAATCCTGTCATTTTAGCAACGGATTCTGCAAAATCATCTGTTTCTGAGTATTCTTGTTTTTTTTCTGATGCCGCGTCTCCTGATGTTCTTTTTGAAAGCATTGCTCCAGTTAGGGTGCTCGTTGGTGCTTGAACGGCCACACTAGTTGGTGCAGTAACATTACGAATTTCAGGTGCTCTTGCATTTACAGAACCATGATGTTTAGCAGCATCACGCTTAATTTTTGTCGCCAAAAGAAAATTAGGCTTCGTCTCTGCAAGCTCATTTTTCAAACTTGCCAGCTGAGCAATAAATTTATCAGGATGATATTTTCCTTCCTTCATTTGCTTATCAAGCTGATTTCTTACCCCCTCTAATTCAAATAGATACCCCTCATGTACGCGGCCTTTTTTCTCTTTAATTCTATGGCCATTACGAATCATTTCATCAATATCCTTCAACATACCCCTAGCTTCTACAATTTTTATTTTAGGCTCTAGACTTTGAAATTGAACAACCAACGGATGATCAATATCCTTGGCTAACTTGTTCAAATATCTCTGCTCAGCGCGTCCACGAACGACTAATACCGTTAATAACTCTTGGGCGGTTGAAGAGCGAGGATCTTGATCGAGCAGTATTCCAACCTGCTCAACATAGTTCTTACCATTTAATTTACCATGCAATTCAGGATCGGTTCTTGCTATATCCACTAATATAGATCGCGACATTTCTATTGATTTCATTATGGTGGCAAGTTGAGCCGCTCCTGACAACCGAGTTTCATTTGCTGTGCAAAAATAACCACCACGAAGATCTTGCATATAATCGTGTTCTTTAATTACATTAGCTAATGTAGCATTATCATTTCCTGGCACAAACACACTTTCATAATTTTTCATGAGGTGCATTGCGAAAGCTATTCCACCAGCGCGATCCAAACCATCGGTACAATGGATGGTAAGTGGATTTCCTTGACCCAATGTATCAGCATAAACAGTTGCGAGTGTTTCTAGATCTCCTGAGTCAAGATGTTGCTCATCAAATTTACTCACATTTGCATGTATAACTCTGACATTAATAAGCTCACCGTTATTGCTTTGAACTACTTGCATATCTTGAAATTCGTGTATGTTAGGCGACAACTTCTTTTTCTCGCCACTACCTAATTCCTCATACGCTTCTGCATTTTCATGTCGCCCATCTTCACGTTGGGGCCCCAACACAAGAACTGTAATGGTTTTATTGGGTGAATCTTCCTGAATAGCTTCAAAACAAGCATTTCGGTAATTCCGCCCGCCTCCTTCAATTGCACCCCCCCTAATAATATCTGCGATTTGAGCTTTTCCATTAGCTTGTCTATCATCAATTCTTCCGTGCTCCCTCTCATATTCCCCCACTGCATGTTGCCCTATTCTTAAAAATGGTTGTAAAGGCGCTGGTTGGACATACAATCCATTCCCAAAATTAGTTAGACCCACTATTTTTGTAGTAGCCATAGGTGTTTCGAATCGGTATCCACCAAAACGCACTTGATTCTTGTAGGGTCTGCCATCGATAACAAGTGCCACTGGCTTAACTGGCGCCCCATTGATATCCGTTAGATTCTTTTTAGTCCTAAGATCATAGGTAAGCACATCAGCCATAGGAACAGAATCCTTCATTTCTGACTGTTGATTATTAGGTAATTTCTGAGCGAGTGAATCTAACCCTGCCCCGACCTGACTTAATCCCTTAGCATCGAGCCTTCTAGCACCTTTTCGCACAGCCGCTGATTCTGACTTTTTCATAAATCATGCTCCAGTAAACCCCTATATTTAACAGTATAGTACAAAATTAGCCATTTTACCTGGAAGTGCTATAAACCTAGGCTCTGCGGCTGGGGTCGGGGTTAAAGCTCAGACCCTTCAAAAATAGGGTATTCAGCTGCTTCCGAAAACCTGCAATGCACGGTAAACCTTTGCTACACTGCAGTCTTCAGGTTAAGCCTCAAATTCAGACGAACCAGCTACTCAAAGCAAATACAGCTTGAATAATATGAGAAATTGGGGTATATTGGCAACTTTTACCCATTTAAGGCGATAGAAATGCACGAACAGCATCTATTAGATCCTAGCTCACCTGCCAAAGCTGACTCTCAAAATAAAGAAGAAGCCAACCAAGCAAATAGTGCTTACGGCCTTATTAATCAGGGTAGAGATATCCAAGAGTATATTTGTGGCTTCCTCTCCATGAGAGAAACAGTGAATTGGGGAATGGGGTGTACGACACTTTGGCAAAGAGCCCAGCCAATCTTATTAAAAAAACTACTCCAATTGAAACTCACCTCTCGTGTCATTGATGGCTTTGATTATTTGCTGGACGTGATAGAGCTCAGCCCAATTTTTCAGCATTACCGATTAAATTATCAAGAGCTCGCGACAATACTCAGCAACGCCAAACCTCTCATCGACATTCTTTTTAAAAATGATCCAAATTGTGAATGGAAAATTATCGCTCTCTGCGGCAAAGAATATCTCGTCGAAGAATTATTAGGCGATACTATCACAACGACAGTGGATTCTTACGGGCGAGGCCCTTTACATTATTATACGATAGCTCGACGAATCGATTGCGTAAAACGTCACCTAGCGCGTCATTTCCCCCCTAAAGGTGAACGTTATACTGCAGAAGAAATTGAACGTTTTGATCCTCATCATAAATTACCTACTCTCGCTGCTTTAGTGGGTGACAACGAAGCGTTAGAATATTATCGTGATATTGGTTATGACCTGACAAAAGTGTACTCCCATAAATCTCGAGTCGCCAACGAAGAAACCCTTCTAACCTACGCTCATTTTGGCGGGCATAACGACACCGTTGATTTTCTTTTAGCAGTTGGAGTAGACCCCGCAGTTGGTCCACATCCCGCTATTATGTCCTCAGAAAATGGGCACTGGGATTTATGGAAACGAGAAGATCATTCGCTACCCGAGTCTCACGAAGAATTACTCATGATTGCAAAACATGCCTGCAAAATGGGAAACTATCCAGTCGCTCTGGAGCTAAATTCAAATCATAATATTGCATGTGAAGATCTTGTAGAAAGTGTAATTTCAGGCGGACATTCCGACATTTTTTGGCAATTTCTGAAAGAAGATATATTTACACTCGACCAACGTTTTAATAATGGTGAAACTGTTCTTCATCTACTCGCTAGAGCGGGACATTTAAATTTAATTCGCGAAGTGTTAAAAACACCCGAAGGTAGCAAACTGCTTTACGAACTTGATGACGACGGTCGTTGCGTTTTACATCATGCAGCCATTGGTGGACACTATCATGTTTACGATTTTTTATTTAAACATCATTACCTAGATAAAGAAGTGCCTAGAGATGCCCAAGGATTAACTGCCGCACATTGGGCTGCTCAATCAGATTGCCCCTGGTTTTTAAGACGTTTACAGCGGGATAATCCTGACCTGCTTTCTCTTCGCACTTTCGACAATAGTACCGTGTTGCACTATGCTGCAGTTCCAAACAATCCTCAATTATTGATCATGTTGACTGAAGAATTCAAAACAGATTGGCTCACTACAAACGATAATAATCAAGCCCTATTTGAAGTATTATTAATGTTCGCCAATGCAGACGAACAACAAGCTAATTTAAATTATTCTTCATATCTCGCATCGAAAACAATCACCGCATGGAACACGTTGGCAATAATGCTCGAAAAATACCCTCAGGCACTTGATCAACCAACCTCAGAAGGCGATTCAATTAGAGACATTCTCGAAGCGTACAGAAAAGACGAAACTTTCCCAGGTTATTTATTTGAAAAAGTTCTCAGCGCATCACAAGATAACATCGTTGAATTAAAATAATTTAAAATTATCAGAAAAAAATTTCGCGCTTATTATTACTCACTCCACTGCCACAGCAGCAGTGGAGTAATGCAATTTTCTAATTAGAAATAAACACCAATTTGCGCAAGGAATAAGTTACGATGTCCACCACCTTGCGGTCCAGGAGCAGTTACAGCAGGTCCTCCAGCGGTTGGAACTAAACCAGCTGAGGTGTCGTGACCGTGATAATTTTCGTCATGGCGATATTCAAAACTTTCGATTGTGTTTTTCCATAATGAAATGTTGAACGTTCCGATGTAACTATCTTTAGGTAAGTTAAGCGCCAAAGCGTCATGTGAACGATCATATGCTGCAGCGACAGCAGCAGGAAATGCACCAAGATCAAATCGATAGTTTGCCTCAACATGCAAAGCTGTTGGGCGCGCACCATGATCATTAAAATTCATATCACCCGTCACAAAATGGCGTGTTGCTGCAATATATTCGGCAGCGAACCCCAAAGATTGGTAGCCCAATTCAGTATGCAAATCATAAGCTGGAACACGATGTTTCAGTTTTTCTGTTTGGCGACTCACTCCAAAACCGGTGAATTCATCACGATCAAAAAAACCAGTTCTCTGTATACCCGTTGAATCTGCGACGTTGGCAATATAACCAGCACCAGCCTCTGCAGAAATATCATTGCAAGAATAGCGATAACCTGCGTTCGCACCCCACTGGTTGATTCCTGTGCTGTCCACATCACTATCGCCCCGGAAACCGTAAACGGAACCGTAAAATCCTTCGTAATTCACACCCAATAAAGCAGCACGAGTATTGGTTTGGCCCAAAGCGGTAGTAAGAGCCGTCGTGACCGCACTGGTCGCATAGCGTCCAAAGGGCACATACATTTGGCCTAAAGAAAAATAAACAGGGGAATAATCTAAATTACCAATTGTGAGGAAAGCGCGCTCCAAAAATATTCTAGAATTTCCTAATCTAAATCCTGAACCTTGTAGCAGCTCATCAACTCCAGCATTGTCATAATTAAAGGAAATATAGCCCATCGCCCACTCACTCGCATGAGCGAACACATCAAACCGGGTATTCGTTAAATTGATATCATGTCGAGAAGATCGGTTATAGGACTGCGCCCAATAGGCCTGCCCCACCACATCACCACTGAGCTCAATCACTGGATGGTCTACATAAGGAAGTCGTTGATTTTTCAGTTGTTTAGCGAGTTTTTGTTGCTCTTGTAAAAAGCGTAGATCTTCATTCATTGAAGATAAATTAACAATTAAATCACTGGCATTATAAGCTGACCGAATCCCGATATACGGTGAAGTCGTTACTGTATCACCACGCGTGAACACAGTGGAATCTTCGGTTGTAGTTGTATTTGCTTTGAATGATTTGACCTTAGAATTATGCTGACCTTCGTCTGCTAATGCCATTCCAGAAGAAAATGCTATACCCAGACTCGCGAAACCTAATATTAAACTTTTCATCCTATAAACTCCTGTTGAAGTGACTCACAAAGAATCTCAGAGTATAATTAAAAATAAACTTGTTTACTATACTGTAGTTATGTAAACCTAGATTCTGCAGTTGGAATCTACTACGAGACCCTAATGCAGTATCTAGGTTAAAGACATATCTGTTGTCTACTATTTTTATGAAGAAGTGAGCAATGAACACATTATCCATGGTAATGCCTGATGATTTTCACATCCATTTACGCGATGGTGATTTGCTCGCCACAACGGTTCCTCACTGCGCTGACTACTGCGCGCGAGCAATCGTCATGCCAAATTTAAAACCTCCAGTCACCAACACAGAACTCGCTCAACAATACCGCCAACGAATCTTGGATCAATTGCCTGCAAACGAATCCTTTCAACCTCTGATGACACTTTATCTCACTGAAAACACAACCCCTGACGACATCATATCAGCAAAAAATTCTGGCATTATTTCCGGAATAAAATATTACCCCGCTGGAGCAACAACGCATTCGCTAGCTGGGATTCGTGACTGGAAAAAAATATCACACATCTTAGAAACAATGCAGAATGTTAATTTACCCTTATTAATTCATGGCGAAGTGACAGACCCACAAACCGATATTTTTGATCGCGAAGCTTTATTTATTTCTAATGTGCTCGACCCTATTCATCGCGCATTTCCTGATTTAAGAATAGTGGTTGAACATATTTCTACGGAAGAAGCGGTTGATTTTGTCACAGCAGCATCTAGCAACATTGCTGCCACCATCACAATCCATCATTTATTATTGAACCGCAACGATCTTTTAGTTGCCGGTGTTCATCCACATCATTATTGCGCACCCATTTTAAAAAGAGCAAAACACCAGCAAGCACTCATTAAAGCAGCTATTAATAGTACTGGAAAATTTTTCATGGGCACTGACAGCGCCCCTCACAGTATTGAAACAAAAGAAACGCAATGCGGTTGTGCCGGAATTTATACTGCTCCCGTTGCCTTAACATTATATGCTTCACTATTCGAAGAAAATAATGCGCTCAACAAACTTGAAGGGTTTTGCAGTCATTTTGGCGCTCAATTTTATCAACTCCCTATTAACCAAAAAAAAATAATATTAGAAAAAAAGCCCTGGGTTGTTCCATCTTATTATGCATTTGGAAATAGCCGTGTAGTTCCTTTATTTGCAACTCAAACAATTAACTGGCGGATCAAAAAATGAAAAAAATAACCTTTAAAAATCGTTTCCGTGGATTTATTCCTGTTGTGGTTGATGTTGAAACCGGCGGTGTCAATCCTGAAACGGATGCTCTGCTGGAAATAGCCGCTGTTATGCTTAATATTGACGAAACAGGAATTTTATCACGACGAGAAACCATTCATTGTCATGTCGCTCCTTTTGAAGGCGCTCACCTCAATCCAAAAGCCTTAGAAATTAATCGCATCGACCCTTATCATCCTTTTCGATTAGCAAAATCTGAAGCAGCAGCATTAGAAGCACTATTCACACCCATTCAGGCTGCACTCAAAGAACATCGCTGTCATCGAGCTGTGTTAGTCGGTCACAACTCATGGTTTGATTTAGCGTTTATTAAACAGGCAATTAGTCGCGTTGGATTAAAAAATCACCCTTTTCACAATTTCACGAGTTTAGATACAGCAACACTCTCTGCACTTGTTTATGGCGAAACTGTTTTATCTAAATCATTAAATAAAGCGGGCGTGGAATTTAATTCTGAAGAAGCCCATTCTGCAATTTACGATGCAGAAAAAACCGCTGATTTATTTTGCATAATATTTAATCGTTGGCGGAACCTGAACATTTCTGAAAATGAAATCCCAGCAACTCCCGGTTAAGCCATTTAGGTTTTGGTCACTCAATGCCCGCGTTCATGAATTTAATGAATAACGCTCCTATTCCTACAGTCACCACTATTTTTTTGTTTTGCACAAAAAGAAAAAGCCCGCATAAGCGGGCTTCTTCATAGAGTCTAGATCGGCTGATTAGAACACTACGCCTAACCGAATTGCCGCTGTACCATTATTATTATGGTCTCCGCCGTGGTGGTGATGATGATTATTATTACCTTCCTGACGGAAAGCAGCTTCATCAGCTACCGGTGTAACGACTTGGCCACCGCCATGATGACGTCCGCTATAGCCACGATCATAGTGATATTCAAACGCTAATGTTGTATGTGGTAAAACATTTACGGTTATATCACCTTGATAACGCCATCTTGGAAGAAGAACTCGTTCTGCTTCCCATGAACGCTGAAAGCCTAAGCTGAAGCCAGTATTATATCCCCAAACATTGGAGAAATAAGTACCAGTAAGATCACCGGCTTGAGCACGAGTTTCATTGTCGTGATGACGAGCCTGTCTGTTATTTCGAGCATCTAAGTTACGAAGTGCAGCAACATAGTTTGCGCTGAAATAAACTGGACCATATGTAGCATCCCCGTGGAACGCTGCACCACCTGATTGGCGAAGAAGCGGAACGCGTGGGAAGTTTGGTACAGTGCTAAATCGAGCTAAATCTTCGACAGCAGCTAGATATTCAACGTCACGAATATCTTTTAGGTATGAAGCACCTAAATGATAACGCACATCGTCGTAAGCGCTGCAATACCCAACATTAGCACCCCAGTTTTCGACTCGAGTGAAAGAACGTGCACCGTTCTCATCACCTTCACGATTATCTTGATCATTTACATGAAAATAACCGCTTTGAGCACCATCGAGAGCAAATACTGAAGCATACAAGCCATAATTGCTAACCCAACCCAATTGTGCAGTGGTAGCACGAGTTTGAGACAGTACTTGAGTCAAACTTTCGGTGATTGGATAAATATCTGGATTGTATCCAAATGGAACATACATTTTACCTGCGCGGAAATAGAAAGGTGAAGAAGAGAAATCACGAATCGTGATATACGCTTCATCAACTCCTAAATGTCCGTTAGCCCAAACAGCACCTTTATCAGAACGGAGGCTATCTGTATAAGCTTCGAGATCATCGCTGGTATTGATACCAAGATCAAATAAATTCACTGAATCTGCAACGTATGCAAGTCCAACATGGCCTGTAACGCAGTGGTTTACATCCACGTCAACAAACAAGTTTGCGTTGTTTACATTTAATTCAGCAGAGTATTGATGAACACGAAATCCAGGAACAGTTCCCAACGGTGCGCGGTTAGTATATTTACCGTCAACGTTGATTATGCCACTGAAATGTATGCGATTCATCCAGTCGAAAGAAGCGACTGGTGATTTTGCATTACTAGCGTTGATAAAGCGCTCTTGCGCAAAACTTTCGCTAGACAGTGCGTGTTCGGCTCTTACGCCGTGATGCTCATGATGACGAGCATGATGCTTTTGATGCTTATGATGCTCTTTTCCTTCGTTAGCAGCCATTACTGGCGCGCTCACGAGTCCTAGAGCAAATAAGGAAGCAACAACAGGTTTAAAGTTCATTGTTCCTAATCTCCTTTTAATTTCAACATAGGAAACAGAATTCCCACGTTAGCACATTCCATGCTTCCGTGAACCACTTCACAATGAAATCAGCGGATCCGCTAATTCCGAAGTCAGGTGACATCCATTTCCCGATTCATTACAACCCGATACCTCACAAGGAGGCCAAACGGGATGTTGCTAGCAATATCACTTTTGGCCAATTTGCAAAGATAAAATCTTCGCAGTCGCAATGTATAACAGAGTTCACTTTAAAAAGGAACCCCAGTCTTACATATTCTTCTGCAGACAATTTGCGCATTCAAACTGTATTTGTTTTCACACAACAACATTTCTGCAAAAAATGCCGGGCCATTTTATTTAGGATTTATATGATTTGCAAGCAGTTTATATTTAATTGACCTTTAAACTGAAGCGCGAGAATTATAACGCATTGAAAAATATAGAGAAAGGAAGGTGTCAGAGATAATTAGCAATCATTCTCTGACACCATTTGAATATTAAGCTAAGTCTTCTGCATTTTCAGATAAGAATTGTGCAACGCCTGCAGGTGTTGCAACCATACCCGCTTTGCCTTTATTCCAGTTTGCAGGACAGACTTCACCATGTTTCTCATGAAATTGAAGCGCATCAAACAATCGAATAATTTCATTGATATCACGACCCAATGGTAAATCATTAACGAGTTGCGCCTTCACAATACCATTAGTATCAATAATAAATGCGCCACGTAATGCGACACCTGCTTCTGCATGTTCGACACCATAAGATTGACAAATTGAATGGTTCACATCGGCAACCAGTGTGTACTGAACCGGCCCAATTCCACCTTGAGCAATAGGTGTATTTCGCCATGCATTATGGGTAAATTGAGAATCAATAGAAACAGCTATCACTTCAACATTACGTTCTTTAAACGCATCAATCATCTTATCTAATGCAATAAGCTCAGAGGGACAAACAAAAGTAAAATCCAAAGGATAGAAAAATACTAGCGCGTATTTATTTTTTATTTCTTGTGCAAAATTATATTTATCAACGATGTCACCGTTTGCTAACACTGCGGCAGCAACAAAATCAGGCGCCTTTCGGCCAACTAAAATACTCATATCTCTCTCCGTATTAATTACAACGATGCCTAGTCTATACAAACCTCTTATTAGAAGAAAGTCACATTCCACTGGAATGATCATACCCCTACAAATGATACTGAGAATCATTCTCAGTTAGAATACCATGAACTCCCTGTTAAATCAACATAAAGCGCTTATTTGGGCTAGCTACGAAACCACTTTCTAACATCAGATGGAGATTGGACACTATAGAGACACAGCGGCTCCCGCGTGTCGGTCTGAGTGATTAGACTTCTTGACATTTCTTAACAAGATTCTACACTCGAGATTCAAACTATCGTACGACATAAGGAAATTATCATGACATTTTCACTCCCAGAACTACCCTACGACCGCAAGGCATTAGCACCCCATATTTCAGAAGAAACCCTGGATTTCCATTATGGCAAACATCATTTGGCCTATGTGAATAATTTAAATAAATTGATCGAGGGGACTGATCTCGCTAAACAATCCTTAGAAGAAATCATCAAAACCTCTTCAGGTGGAATTTTTAATAATGCCGCACAAGTTTGGAATCATACTTTCTATTGGAATTCACTTTCTCCAAATGGCGGCGGTGAACCTACTGGAGCATTGCTAGAAGCAATCAACAACACATTTGGTTCGTTCTCTGCTTTTAAAGAAGCGTTTACAAAAGCAGCAACAACGCATTTTGCTTCTGGATGGGCGTGGCTAACAAAAGATGCTCAAGGTAAACTCGAAATATCGAGCACTGCCAATGCCGGCACACCAATGACCGATGGAAAAAATGCATTATTAACGTGCGACGTATGGGAACATGCGTATTATGTCGACACACGCAATGATCGGGCGAAATATGTCGGTAATTTTTGGGAATTAGTGAACTGGGACTTTGTGGCAAAAAATCTTTCTAGCAAATAAGGTGACAATATGATTCCACGTATTGCTGTTAATGGTGCTCAGGGGAAAATGGGCAAAATCACAGTCCAAACACTTCAAGAACATCCCAAATTTAAATTGGTTGGCGAATTTGGACGTCATACAGAATTACGTGGAGCAATTAAAAATTCTCAACCTGATATTGTAATTGATTTTACAACGGCTGCGGTCGCATTCGAAAATGCAAAAATCATTATCGAAAGCGGAGCTAATGCCATCATTGGCACAACGGGTTTTACACCGCAACAGATTTCAACACTAAAAAAAGTATGCACGAAAAAAAAATTAGGCGCGATTATTGCGCCTAATTTTTCTATCAGCGCACTTATTTTGATGCGACTTGCAAAAGAAGTTGCTGGATATTTACCCAACGTTGAAATTATAGAAGCGCATCACGAAAAGAAAGCGGATGCGCCATCCGGAACCGCTATTAAAACTGCAGAGCTCATTAATCAAGCTCGTGCAAAAACAAAAAAAATTAATTCCCATGAAATTCTTTCCGGCGCTCGCGGTGCAAATAAAGACGGCATTCCTATTCATTCCATACGACTTCCTGGATTTCTCGCTCACGAAGAAGTTATCTTCGGCAGCCCTGGAGAAACCCTACACCTAAAACACAACACTATCGACCGCAACGCCTTCATGCCTGGCGTTCTCCTCGCCTGCGAAAAAGTGCAGCACCTCAACACCCTCGTCTACGGCCTCGAAGAACTGCTTTTTTAATAACGGCGTCGTAACCTAAAGACGCGACGTAGTAATCGTAACTGGAACAACAGGCAATTCTATAAAAGATACTTGATTAGGCGCATGATAAATTCGTTGTACTGCTTTTTTGTAATCACCGGCTTTTGCCCAAAAAATGGAAGGAACAAAAGTTTGTGGATTGCGATCATAAAGCGGAAACCAGCTCGATTGAATTTGAACCATGATCCGATGGCCAGGTAAAAATACATGATTGGCTGTTGGTAACGCAAAACGATATAATTGCGGTTTATTTGCTGCAATGGCTTTTGGTTTTTCTAAACTTTCTCGATAACGCCCCCTAAAAATATCAGCAGAAATCATTAACTGATATCCACCCATTTCAGGGCGTGAACCCACTTCATCAGGGTAAACATCAATGACTTTTACTACCCAATCAGAATCAGTGCCACTCGTTGACGCAATTAAATTAGCCATCGGTTGACCTGATATTTTCACAGGCGATGTTAAAACAGTTGACACATAAGATAGCACGTCCGTTCTACCTGAAGCTTCTCGCTGATCATCCAACAACCATTCGGGCCATGTGAGACCCCGAAGCGGATCATGACCAACTGGACGTATGGGTCGTGAACGAAAAGGTACTGGTTTTGCAGGATCAGAAATATATTCATCATACGGCGTTTTTTTTGATTTTGGCACATCAAAACTCGCCAACATACCAGAGGTTAAATACAAGGGTGTTGTTTTTGTTGTTGGTAATTCAGATAAATGTTGCCATGTATTTGTACCCGTTTCAAAAGCAGAAATGGCAGACACATTAGCTTTAGGTGCATTATCTTTTAAATATTGATCGAGAAAAGGATGCAAAATATTCTTCCTAAAATATAATGCCGTATCACTATCAAATTTTACTTTTCCAATTGAGCTTCCGTCTCTAATTTCCTGACCATGATACCATGGCCCCATCACTAAAAATAATTTATCCTTAGCATCCGCTTTTTGTTTCAACGCATTATAAACCGCAATATCACCGTAAATATCTTCTTGATCCCAAAGACTATGCACTAACATCACCGGAATTTTTATGGGTTGTGTCGCTAATATTTTATCTAAAGCTTGTTGTTGCCAGAAAGAATCGTACGCGGGGTGAGCAAGAATTTTATTCCAAAATCCAATTTGCTCAAGTCCATAGCGACGCCCTAATTCACCCGCGGACCCCGCACGCAAATAAACATCGTAATCATCATAATTATTCGTCCACCATAATTCTTCATTTTTTCGCGTGCCAACTTGCTCATAAATATAAGGCATCATTTGCTGACGAAAAGCACCGTTATGAAACCAATCATCACCCATCCAACCATCAACTAAAGGATTCATCGGCACAGCGACTTTTAATGCAGGATGTGGATTGACTAGCGCCATCAACGACAATAAACCATCGTAAGAAATTCCGAGAATCCCGACTTTTCCATTGCTTTCAGGAATATTTTTCACCAACCAATCAATCGTGTCGTATGTATCAGTGGCATGATCTACTTTTGTTGAATTTAAAGGTCCGACTAAAGGCCTACCTAAAACGTAATCACCCTCTGAATTATATTTCCCACGAATATCTTGCAGTACTCTGATAAACCCACCCTCTTGAATAACATCTACAGCATTATCATAACCGTACAATGTAGGCCCAAGATGCGAACTTTCCGAGTGTGTGCTCAACGCTTTAGCATTATAAGGTGTGCGTGTTAACAAAATGGGAGCATTTTTTACCCCTTTTGGGATAATGATCACTGCCTGCAATTTCACACCATCACGCATCGGAATCATCACTTCTCGCCGCACATAATCAAAACTATCTTTGACAGGTACGAATTTTGCAGGCGTTTCACTCGGTAAAGGATTCGCAACAGGTGTTTTCTGATTATCAGCTATAGCAATAGATGCGAAAGCTACTAGAACAATACTTGGTAACCACTTGTGCATAAAGTCCCTCTTATGGTGATTCATTGATCCAAACTTTACCACATATGTTAAGACCACGCCAAAACCATATAGCACCTTGACTTTTGATATCAAATATCATATAATTATCAATATGAATATATATATGAGGTGACACTATGACCGCATTATCAATTACATTACCAGGACGGCTTGCAGCTGAAAGCGCGCGCCTCGCGGAGCGCATGGGAATCTCACGCACTGAATTTATTCGAGTCGCAGTCAAACATGAGGTGGCGCGGATAGAAAAGGAGATGATGCTAAGGTCCATGGTAAAAAGTTTTCAAGCCATGCGTAAAGATAAGCACTATATCACTGAGTCAGAGGCTCTTGACGAAGGCTTTTCCGGTGAAAAAATAGAAGATCGCGATGACTGGTGGCGCTAATTTAATTCTTACACAAGGTGGCATTTATCTAGCCAAGCTTAATCCCTCAAAGAAAGGAGAAGTAGGCAAGGTAAGGCCAGTAGTTGTATTAACGAATCAAATTATATTAGATTCTGAACCACCGATTATTTTTGTGTGCCCACTGAGCAGCCAGTCACATAAAAAATTTGCTAGCCTGCATATTGAAATTCCTGCTCGAGATAGTTTATCAACAGTAAGTTATGCACTCGTAGAGCATTGCAGAGCAATCTCACAACAGCGCATTGCAACACATCGCCTAGCGCAACTCCAGCATCGAGAAGTTGTTGATATCATTCAACGGCTAAATACCCTAATTGATTACCAGTTTTAAAATGATAGCTAGATGCAACAAGAAGATAATATTAACAATCCAAAAACGCAGCAGATTTAAAATCTTATTCTGTACTTTCGCCATCTACTTTTGAGGACTCTGTAAAACTTAGAGCCCTGAGAATTTCTTTTGCCTCGAAGGGCATTCTACCATCTTGGCGCGAATCAAAATCAAGCAAGTCTTCAAGTTTATAGGGAAACATTTTTTCGATCAATTCTATTCTGTCTCCTAATTTTTCATTACTAAAATTAGCGTCAGGAGATATATAGTAAACTTTTGTATTATCATTTTTAACAGCCCGCGAGATAATATCATTTACATGACTATCATTAAAGCTATAGCCAATGACTAGAAGAATCTTATCTTTTATCGCACGCTCAAACTCCTTAAAGTACATTGATATCAACTCATTTTCTAATACTTGTTCATCCTTCTCAGTTCCAAGGATCATCATTTTATCATCGCCGTCAAACCAGTTACTAGAACCATGCAGTTTATAGTAAAGTATTTTATAAACAGACTGATTATCATTCACTACCGCTTTTTGATTTTTCTGTCTATGGGATATCTCATAAAAATCATTTTGCAGATTGATATCAATTCTTGAAATATTAGCACGAGAAATAACCTGCTCTTGCGGAGGACTCGACAAATACGTGTAATTTCCTGCTAAACTTTTTGTAATATTACAAATACCTGGATATATCAAATCAATACCTCCACGAGACCCATCTCGTAATTCGATAAGGTATTCCAGAAGAATATCCTGATTTAATGTAAAGAAATAAAGTTCACATCTATCAGGTTTATCATAAACATATTCCTGAATAGCTCTTTTAAATGAAACAACTTTTTCTCCTTGTTTTGCTGCCTTTTGACAAAATAAATTCATCCTGTCAAAACACTCTTCTACAGCATTCGCAAAATCGTTAAAGTTGTTATCTTTACCTTTCTGTAATAGAGAATAAATTTTCTCGAAATTTTTTTCTGAATTTATTAACTTAAATAAAATTGGATTATCACGAATTCTAGGGGCATTACTAAGATAAGTATTGAACTCGCCAGCTAATGGCAAGCCAAAAGCCTTGGAAAAACCGGCACCTGTTAATATTACAACTTCTTTAAACTTTTGATCTGTCATAACAAACCTCTTCCTTGCCTAGAGAAATTATAGCAGAAATTAAAATCACAACTATTTTCGAGAAGGTGACGGTAATGTCGCACATTTCGTTGCTGATCTTATTACATCGAAGGATCACATTAATTGGCATTATAAATTCTCTTTGGAACCCTAGATTTGATCTCAATATTCTTTGAATTAGCCACCCTCTCTTTTATGCCTTCGACAGCACAAGAAGTCCTAACAGACCGAGCAATTCTCACTTCCCGTTCACTCGGGTCCTTTAGATAAGGATTAGTGTCTATAAGCGGCTTAAAGGTTTTCATATATTAATTATAGCAACCTTTAAGTGTTGGAAAAGCCAAAACTTCACAAGCTGGCCCAAAGTGAAGCTGTGGAAGCAGGATTAATGTCGGGAGTGGGGATTTTTTTTCGGAACTCATCCGTGAAGATTCCGTCCACACGAATGCTGTAATTTAATTCACCCGCCGGATCAGCGCCATGAAATTGATTAACAGTATCAAACCAAGCCGAATAACTTGTGATGTATTTTTTAACTCCAGAATGATAAACATAAAACTTTTTCTTCTTGTTTGAATTGAACCAAATAAATTCGTGACATTGATCAGAATAAACATGATCCCTGTGAGGCGTAATACTTGCTTCGCCCTTATCAAATATCAGCATGATTCTACCTATCGATTTAAAAGGCAATGTTTTGATAAACTCTACCACTTCAGGAAGTTGCTCAGCATAATATGTCCATTCACATTTCTCAGTTTTATTGAGGTCAAAATAGTTATATTTTTCATTGAGTGCTTGTTCTTTCAGAAAAATATGAGATGCCTCTGTCAGTCTTGCCTGCCAAGTTTTTAGGGGGTACGGCCCGATGTTAAATTTATCTTTTTGCTTGAGTGTATTGTTAAAATAATTGTTGATGAACTGAGTGATTACAGTGTCGAGCAATTTCAATTGCTCAATATCAATATACTCATCCATTGATTTATAGGTCGGGTAGCGTATATTGAGATCCGTTTTAAGTGATTTGGCATATCTCTGATACCAATAGCCTATATAGA
This sequence comes from Gammaproteobacteria bacterium, assembly GCA_019748175.1. Lineage (NCBI taxonomy): Bacteria > Pseudomonadati > Pseudomonadota > Gammaproteobacteria > Gammaproteobacteria bacterium. The sequence goes on along the minus strand of JAIEPX010000014.1, from coordinate 127,615 downwards.
TCTCTTTAATTTTGCTCAAGAGCGACATTCTATATCACATCCCATGATTTAAAACACGATAGAAGCAGCGGATAGCATAGCCAAAAGACTCGCTTCCTTATAAAATCAAAAATATTATCCCAAATCCGCGCTATACTACAAGTATGGATAGAATCAATTGGAGCATATATGGAACTCACATTTTGTGGGGCAGCGGGAACGGTAACCGGTTCAAAGTACTTGGTAAAGAGCGAGGGGCATCAGTTTCTGGTGGATTGTGGCTTGTTTCAAGGGCTGAAAGAGTTGCGATTGCGAAACTGGAGTGCACTGCCTTTTGATCCGCATGAGATCAATGCGGTAATGCTGACACACGCACATATCGATCATTCAGGCTATATTCCACTGTTGGTGAGAAATGGTTTCAAAGGAAAAATCTATTGCAGCCCTGCAACAGCCGATTTGTGCCGAATTTTGTTACCGGATAGCGCCCATATTCAAGAAGAAGAGGCCTTACGCGCGAATAAATATGGTTATTCAAAACATCAACCTGCTCTACCCTTGTACACAATAGAAGACGCCGAAGCTGCATTAAAACATTTTATTACAGTGCCGTTTGGTCACGATTATAGTTTAACGGATTTCTTTAGTTTTCGTTTACAACATGCCGGGCATATTTTAGGCGCCTCAATGATCAGAATTTTCACTGAACAAATGAGCGTTTTATTTTCGGGTGACATTGGACGCATGAACGATCCTATAATGAAACCACCGAATCAAATTGATACAGTCGATTATTTGGTGTTGGAATCAACGTATGGGGATCGCTTACATGATGCCAAAAACCCCATCGACGCGCTGAGTGAAATTGTTAATCGAGTTTCCGATCGAGGGGGCGTTCTTGTAATACCTGCATTTGCAGTAGGCAGGGCTCAAAATATTTTATATTATTTACATCAACTGAAAGCACAACGACGCATAGCTGATTTACCGATATATTTAGATAGTCCGATGGCTATCAGTGCTACTGAATTATTCTGGAATTATCCTCATGAACATCGCCTTCCTTGCAAAATCGCTAAAGAAGTGTGCGAAAGCGCTACCTATATTAATACACCGGAAGAGTCAAAAAAACTCGATGAAAAGCCAGGACCAAAAATCATTATTTCAGCCAGCGGAATGGTAACAGGTGGCCGTGTGCTTCATCACATCAAAACTTTCGGACCCGATGAAAATAATTGTATTTTACTAACAGGGTATCAAGCTGAAGGAACTCGCGGAGCGCGAATAGCGGCGGGCGAAAAAAAGATTAAATTATTGGGTGAAACTCTAATGATCAACGCTGAAGTCTGCGAATTAAGCAATACATCAGCTCATGCCGATTATGCTGAAATTTTAGGTTGGCTTAAAAAATTTAAAAAAGCACCTAAAGAAGTTTTCATTACACATGGTGAACACAACGCAGCATTGGCCATGCAAAAACATATTACGGAAAATTTAGGATGGAAAACAAAAGTACCTGAATACAACGAAACAGTAAAACTATAGCTTTCCAATATTAGGCAGCTCACCACGAAAACCCATGGCTTGATGCATAAAAACTCTACGCAGCCATCGGTAACGATTGGTTAATTTTAAAGTAATATCTCGTAAGTTTTTCAAAAAGCCCTGTTGCAGAGCAAATCCTTCTTTGAAAAATCGCATAGCTTCAATCATTAACTGGTTATCACTTCGACGCCACCGTTCATAACGTCGCAAATTTTGAACCAAACCAATATCACGTTTCATTGCAAAATTATCCATAACCACTTCACTTAAACAGGCAGCATCAAGAATGCCTAAATTCAATCCTTGCCCCGCAAGCGGATGAATGGTGTGAGCCGCATCGCCAATTAATGCAACACGAGGATGAACATAATGCGCGGCATGTCTCATGATTAAAGGATATACTATCGGTTTATCGATGACAGTAATTTCTCCTAACTCATAATCAATTGCGCCCGCCATTTTTTCGCCTAAATCTTTAACATCAAGCCCCATCAATTCTTCAGCTTCCTCTGGAATTGTTGACCAAACAATTGAACAATGGTGTTGATTTTCTAATGGTAAAAATGCAATCGGTCCATTTTCTCTGAATCGTTGGCGCGCAACTGAACCATGAGCATTTTCTGTTTTAACAGTCGCCACAAGCGCAGTATGATGATAGGGCATTTCTTCAACAGGTATATTCAGTGTTTTTCTCACCCAAGATTCAGCACCGTCAGCCCCAACGAGTAATTTTGATTCAAACTTTGCTTCATCTGAACATTTTATTTTCACCACGTCATCATCAATCATCATGACATTTATCTGTACAGGACAAAATAAAAATAAATTGGGTAGTTCTTTAGCACGATTTAACAATGCTTGAATCAATGCTTCGTTTGCAACAATATTCCCCAAATATTCCCGACCCACATCTCTATAACTAAATAATACTCGCCCCACTCCCTCTGCATCACTTACAGTAATTTCACGAAAAGGACTGATTTTTTTAGTCGATATTTCATCCCAGCAGTGTAATCGCCGTAAAATTCGCTCTGAAACAATATTGATAGCACTCACTCGAACATGTTTTCCAGCGGACGTTTCTCGGAATTCTTTAGCTTCAAGAAGTGCAACTTGCAGCCCTGCACCAGACAGTTCAATTGCAGTAATTAATCCAGGAACTCCCGCACCCACAATAATGACATCAAATTTCTGTACATTATTATTCGTCGACATGCATCGATACTCCACAAGATAAAGGGCTAATGTAGCCAACCTGTCCCAAAGAGCGTTTAGATAACCAACGCTTTGCCATGGGCACACAATCCATCACTGTCATCCCAATATTTCTTGCCGTCGTTAATGGAAAGAATGCATTGGTGAAAAAGCCGACTAAACTATGAGTAATATTGATAATTTGCAAATGATCAGCACGTCGCCTGTCTACATAATCACACAAACTTTTTTCAATGTGAGAAAAACCTTGCTCATTGAGTATTTCAACCAACACTGCAACATCTCTCAACCCTAAATTCAACCCCTGCCCAGCAATAGGATGAATTGCATTAGCTGCGTTCCCAATTAACACGATACGTTTTCTCACGAGCTCTGTTGCTCGATGCATCACAATAGGAAAAACAACGGGTGGTGTAGCTTCCATAAATCGGCCTAATCGGTAGCCAAATATCGCTTGTACTTTTTCAATAAACTCTTCTTGGCTTAATGCCATAACTGCGTTCACTTGTGAATGTGGCACTGTCCATACCAATGTTGATTTTTTTTCACCTAACGGTAATAACGCAATGGGACCCGTTGGAGTAAATCGTTCATACGCAATATGTTTATGATCTCGAGCTAACTCAATATTACTCACGATGGCACTTTGTTGGTAATCAACAGAATTAACGGCTATTCCCAACAATTGTCGCACAGCCGAATAATGTCCATCAGCAGCCACAACCAAATTTGCACTAATTTGATGTTCTCCTTCAGGAGATTGAAATTTCACACGCGCACAAGAATCATCATTAATTAGCTCTTCACATTTTGATTGGTAAAAAACAGTGATATTTTCATGCTCATCCAGTAATCGCGATAATTGAATTTGTAAATATTTCGCTTGTACAACATAACCTAATGCTGATAATTCTTCTTCTTTGGCTGACATTCTAACCTGACCAAAGTATCCTTTATCAGTCACTTTAACTTCGTTTACAGATTCAACATAAGGCGATATAGAAGGCCAAATATTGAGCGCTGATAAAATATTTTTACTGGACGCGGATAAAACAATGGCTCGCTCACCACCTGGAATATTCTCATCAGAATAATGACGCGGTTGAGCTTCTAATAGTGCAACACGATATGAATTTAAAGCCAGAGCTAAAGTGGCGCCAACTAATCCTCCACCAACAATAATGACATCAAAATTTTTTACATCACATTCATCACGCACTTTATCGAGCCTCTACAGTCTGACCGGCAATAATCGCCTCAATCTCTTCAATAGTTTTTGGAATTTGCGCCGTCAGCACCTCGTGCCCCGTAGGCGTCACTAACACGTCATCCTCAATTCGCACACCAATATTCCACCATTTTGGATCAACTCCTGGCTCTCCTGCACTGATGTAAATACCAGGTTCAACCGTGAGCACAATGCCTGCGCCTAATGTGCGCCATTCGCCCTTAATTTTGTAAGCCCCCACATCATGAACATCTAAGCCTATCCAGTGTCCAATATTGTGCATATAAAAAGGTGTATACGCCTTATCTTGAATTAATTGATCGACCTTACCCGACAAAATTCCTAAACGAACTAAACCTCGAGTAATTATGTTGACTGCTGTTTCTTGAAGATGATCCCATCGAACGCCTGGGGAAACTTTTGCTATAACTGCAGTTTGAGCTTCCAAAACAAGTTCATAAATTGCTTTTTGTTCGGGCGAAAAACGTCCATTCACCGGAAGTGTTCTGGTCACATCACTTGCATAACATTGCCACTCACAGCCTGCATCAATGAGCACTAGATCACCATCGAGCAACGGCGCAACATTATCTCCGTAATGCAATATACAACTATTCGCACCACTACCTACGATTGGAGGATACGCTTGCTCACGCGCACCATGACGAATAAATTCCGCCACAAGCTCAGCTTCTAACTGGTATTCAAAACTATTCGGACGCACAGTTTGCATCGCACGAAGATGGCCATGCGCAGTAATTGCAGCTGCTTTTCGCATTAATTCTATTTCGTGAGCCGATTTATGAAGCCTCATTTCATGCAAAATAGGTCTTAAATCCATTAATCGGTCTGGCGCTTGCACACCAGTTCGCACTTTAGCTCGCAAATTGGCAAGCCACTGTATAAGCTGACTTGAAAGAGGATCAGAAGCTTCCAACAAACTATAAACCTGACCATGATTAGCCAATAATTCAGGCATTTTTTCAGCAAGGGATCCAATCGGATAGGCTTCATTGGCGCCATATTCCTGACATGCTCGCGTTTGTCCGATAATTGGACCCGTCCAGCGTTCGCGCACGGGATCAGGTACTTTGCAGAATAAAATCATGTCATTTTTAGTAACACCACGTCGCAACACGACTATAGCATCGTCTTCTGGAAAGCCTGTCAAATAATAAAAATCGCTGTTTTGACGAAATGGAAACATCACATCGCTATTGCGAACTTGCTCTTTCGCACTCGAGAGAATCACTACACTCCCTGGTTCACACTGATCCAGTAACTGCTGCCTTCTTTGAGCAAACGCTGATCGATCTATCATAAATTAAACCCACTTTTTAAAACTGATAGTTACATTATATCACTCAATGGAGGTCCTCGCACAGCATCTCCCGGTTAATGCGGAAGAAGCTAGAACAACAACTTGACCCTTTGAATGAAGATCACTAAGATAAGCCATTGATTAATTTAGAGCCAAGGTACTTGATTCTTTTTTTCTGTTGGGCATGATGCTAAACAGAGTGTAAAAAACTTGAGTAGCTACTCAGAATGCAACTTGAGAATGGTTAAACGCTCAGATTTTAGTCAAGGTCGCTTCAAAAACGGGATTAAAAAGCGGAGTCTACTCATGTACATGAGCATTTTTAATCCCATTTTTGACGCGAGATTGGCAAAATATGAGTGTTTGTCTCTAGTTGCAGAGTAGTTGCAAACTTCATAGACTGGACTTTACAGGTAGTGTTATTTGAACAAAGAGGTCATTTAGGATGAATGATGTAGATCTGGCTAATTTAGATCAACGCATTGAGGCGCTGCTTCACGATCGGCGACATTTGAAACTGGAAAACCAAAGTTTGCGCCAAAAATTATTTCGCATGACACAAGAACGCGCACAACTACAAGACAAAAATTTAATAGCTGCAAGCAAGATTAAACGTGTTCTTTCCCAACTTAGGAGTGACATCAATGAATGATATAACTAACACAGGCAATACTGTTACCGTGAAATTATTAGGGCGCGATTTTCAAGTGAAATGTCCACCTGATAAAGTAGTAGATTTGCAAAATGCTGCAGTATATCTCGATTCACAAATGCGGGAAGTTGCAAATAGCGGGAAAGTTCAAAGTCTCGATAGAATTGCTGCGATTGCCGCATTAAACGTTGTTTACGATTTAAAATCAGAAAAAAAACAAAGCCATAGTTTTATGGAAACTATTAGTAATCGAATTCAAAATCTTCACAACAAAATTGAAAAAGCACTCGCAGAAGAAACTGCTTAAATTGGTTGAGTATTGACCCAGATATAAGAACAACAGAAAATGAGTAGAATTACGGAGTGGCAAAATTCCGAAAGTTGAGCTAGAATTAAATTGCCTCTCTGGTATACGACAAGCGGGCAGTTATTCTTGAACCGTTACTGCGTAAGACTCGGGGTTTGTATAGTATCGCGGTGTGCATGTCCTTCACTGGAAAGCCTAATTCGATACCGATTACCCCACCTGAACCAAAGGGTTCAGAATAGTCGTTCGCACCGGTACCACGGAGGCAAACCATGAATCTTCTAACAAAAAGCGCCGTTCGATCCACCATTCTCGCTAAACGGCGAGCCTTAACCTATGACGAAATTCATCATGCCAGCCAAGAAGCTTGCGAGCGCCTTATCAGCACATCGCTTTGGCAACAGTCTGAACATATCGCTTTTTACATCGCTCATGATGGCGAAATCGACCCTACACCCCTGATAGATTTAGCCACATCACAAAATAAAATTTGTTACCTCCCTGCGCTCGCAACTACCGATCTTAAACATTTGGTTATAGTGCGCTACGAACTTGAAGACATACTCATAAAAAACCGCTATGGAATTCCTGAACCACTACAAGATGAACATAAAATCATTGCACCAGAAAAATTAGAGCTTGTGTTAGTACCACTTGTGGCTTTCGACACAACAGGAACACGACTTGGCATGGGCGTTGGCTATTATGATCGAACCTTTGCATTTTTAAATGAACCCAATCAGACTAGACATCCGCAATTGGTAGGTTTCGCGTATGATTTTCAACAACAAGATCATTTAGAAGGCGATGCATGGGATGTGAGACTCGATTGGATTGTCACTGATGAAGAAATCTATCATACTCAAAAAAGTGAATAAGTTAGAAAAAGGGTTTTTATGAACGATATTATTGCAAATTTAACGGCTCTCATCAACGCAATGGAAGTCAATTCTTTTTTCCTTTTAACCGCTATTGCGATAATGTGGGTTATCAATTTTGTGAATTGGTGGGTTCTTGGTTCACGATTAAATATCTTCGGCGTATATCCTCGTCGTTTGTGGGGATTAATCGGCATTCCAGTTTCTCCTATTTTACACGGACATTTTAATCACTTATTTTTTAATACTTTCCCTTTATTCATTTTGGCAAATCTTGTATTTCTAAAAGGATTTGCAATTTTTTATTTTGTGACTGCATTCATTGTAATCGGAAGTGGAATTGTAGTTTGGATTATTGGACGACCCGCTTTTCATTTAGGCGCCAGCGGACTCATTATGGGTTACTGGAGTTATCTCATTATTCAAGCCTATAATGAACAAACCATTATGTCGCTCGTATTAGGCGCTATTAGTTTGTACTATTTTGGTGGACTATTACTCGATTTATTTCCTGACAAACGCGAAGTCTCTTGGGAGGCTCACTTATCTGGATTTGCAAGCGGCATTGCTGCCTATTATTACGCGCCACCTCTCTTACTACATTATGGCGCATTATTTGGAATATCAAAATGATCACACTGAATAAGTGGAAACAACTCAATAATCAAATGCAACAACTTAACATTGCTGATTCTGATCTTGTTGAAAAATTTATCATAGGCTCTGGACATGGCGGACAAAAATTACAAAAAACGGCCTCATGTGTTTATTTGAAACATATTCCTACTGGACTCGAAATAAAATGTCAAAAATCACGCATGCGCGAAGAAAATCGTTTTCATGCTCGCCGTCGACTCATTGAGAAAATCGAAGAACAACTTTTTGAGAAAAAAAGCCAACATCAACAAGAGGCTGAAAAAATCCGCCGCCAAAAACGCCGCCGCTCACGACGTTCAAAGCTCAAAATGCTCGCCGATAAAAAACAACATGCCGGAGTCAAAAAACTACGAAAAACTCCCAGCGGTGAAGATTAAAGACCTCACATCGTAGCCCCCACTTTAAGCCCCCCCTAAAAGCCTGTCTCGCCTGCCTTTCGAGCGCCCCTAATAACCCTATGAAATGTACTATAATTACCATAGGCATAGGATGAGAGGTAATAGTATGAGTCATGAGAAAGGCGCGGGGAAAGAACCTCCAAAAAGAAAGAATAAATTAGAACAATTAGCGGGTGAAAAACCACCTGGACCGACTGCTGTACATTCAAACGAAAACAATGCGGATGCACTATTAGGCAAAAGAGAACGAAGCCCAAGAGCCCAAGCAGATGTCTCACAAAGAAGTAAACTTGCTCGCATGGGACTTCCTGAATCACAAGCAGCCACTTCAGAAGAAAGTCCCAGAGCAGATAGTTCCGGATCCAAAAAAAGTAAACAAGAACGCATGCTAGGAGAGACAACCACAGAAACTTTTGTCGATCCAAATTACACCGAAAGCAAATCAACTGTAAATCTCGCATCAGTCGTTATAGGAAGAATAATTTGTTCTGTTATATTAACGGATCGCCCAACGATTCCAGACGAAACCTTCAAACAAAATTTATCTGTGGTAAGTCAGTTAGCTGGAGATCCAAAACATAGCCCTCTTACAATCATCACGGAAGACGGCGCAAGAGTCTCGGGTCTAAAAGTTGAAGCAGACCCACCAACAACTAAAACTATTATAGCTTTTCAAGGTCAAAAAGGAAATTTTCAAGATCAACAACAATTAGAACGTGTTTTTGAAATTGCTCGAGAGACGGGCTGTAATGTTGTCGCCTTTAACTACAGGGATAATCCAAGTTCTAAACAGCATTTTATAAACGATGCATTGACAACAACAAATTATGTGACAGATCGCATGGGCGTGAGCCCTAAAGACATTTCATTTTATGGCGAATCTTTTGGAGGAACAGTAGCAGCTGAAACCGCCTTACAACTAAAAAATAATTCAGAAAAAGAGGTTAAAGTTGTTTTATTCAGAACACCTAAATCTCTAGCTGATGCAGTTAAAATGATTGACCTTGAAGCTTTGTTAAAAAAACCTGCGATGGCACTTTTACAAGAAATAAAAACAAAAATTGGCGAAACACAGCTTGTTAAATATATTCTGAATAAAGGTATCAACGGTGATTTTGAAGCACAAGAAGCGGTAATGCAACTAAACCAAGATAATGTGAAATGCGTACGAGTTGAAGGCGATCCTATAATACATAAAAAAGCGAATGTCGAACACAAGAACATGTCAGTGTGCACAACAAAAGAAGATGACAAACATAACGCTTCACCCTCTTCATTATCTGATAGGTCAACAAAATGGGTAAGAGCGGGACAAAACGCGACTCAAGAACGACAAAACGGATTTGATTTACTTCGTGAACACTCTAATCCTGGATTCAAACAACAACAACAGGTTGTTTCAGCGGCTAAAAAATAGGTGGGAGCATAAAACTTTGTTATTGAAATTTTCATAATTCATTGATTATAAAAATGTAAAGATCCGAGCTTTGAATTTACTATTGAACTATAATGAAGGCCAATCTCTTGACCTTCATAAAGTTTTTTGCAGGAATGCGTTAGCTCTTAATTATTAGATAGGTTAAGACTTTGCATTATATTAAGTGATGATGACTCTACAATATCTATACTTACATTTTGCACTTTTCTAGCCTTCTCAAATACTTCAGCGGGTGAGGTTGTGCCAGCAATATGTTCAGTGCCGGGTACACCAAAATGAATCCATCCTGAATTAAAACCATCCATTGCTTCTTCATAAGCCTTAGTTGTACCTGGCGCTAAACCAAATGATTCCATTTTAGTTGCCCATTTTTCGCGAGAAACAGCCACTGCTTCAATTTGCTTGCCGAGCACCACGCTCATGTCACGAGCAAGATCGTTTGGACTTATCGGAGAACCAAGTTCCACGATTTTATTACCATGCCACCCTTTAACTAATAATCGAGCCACTTCTTTGCCGATGTCATCAGTTGCAATCATTGGAATGGCACGCTCTGTTGGAGCCATGAAGAATTCAAGCTTACCAGTTAAAGCTATCCACTTCATGCCATGTGTATAATTTTCAATGAAACTACCTGCTCGAATAAATGCTGTTGGAATTGATAGATTACTGAATGCTTGTTCAAGCAAATGAGTGGAAGTTATAACCCCAAGCTTGCTAGTTTGCTCTGACCCTATTGAAGACAACACTACTAGTCGTGGTGGTGATGCTAAGCGAAGAGCTTCGCTAAAACCTGCAATCATTTTTTTTGAAAAGTCTGACGAGTAAACTAATGTAGGAGGCAACATTAAGTAAGCTGCTGCAACACCAGTCATAGCTTTCGCGAGAACTGCTGAATCATTGAAGTCTCCCTGGCGCACATCAACGCCCTGACTAGACCATTCAACAGCTTTATCTGGATTACGGCACACAGTGCGTACTTTATGTCCTGCAGCGAGCAATTGACGTGCGGTAGCACTCCCAACATTGCCAGTAATTCCTGCTACAAAAAATACACTCTGACTTTTGGCGAAAAATGCGCTCTCAGATGGTTCTTTTAAAAACATAATATTACTCCTTTCGTTTGTGGTTGAGATTGTGTAACAAAGCAAAATTAGTATATTGCTGCGTTTGTAGAAAGTGAATTCTCAAAAGTCTTTATTTATTGCCTAATAATCTGCGGTGAGCTAAAATGACTACATTTGTAGGGGTTGTAATGCAAAACTTGCCTTCTGATTTAGCTATGCTAATCAATCTTACTTCTCCTAAAGAAGGATTGAATGAATTACCTGTTCCAAGTGTGCACTGCATAAAAATCTCTCAGCCGTCGCAATATTCGAAGCATCGCTGGTGGCCATCTTTTGGTATTGTTTTACAAGGTTATAAAGAACTAATGATGGGCCGTGACGTTTATCACATACAAGCAGGGCATTACATCGCGACTCCTATTGAGCTGCAAGTTACTAGCAGAGTTCGTTTAGTATCTTCAAAGCAGCCATTTTTATCTTTAGTTATGCGCATTGATCCACTCATGCTTAGCGAATTATCTGCTCAACTAGAACAAGACAGTTCGCAAGATATAAAAAATTCTGTACGTGCAATTTTTATCGGAAAGGCCAGTGATAAAATGATGGAAGTTGCAATTCGTTTAGCAAAACTTATACAAGCACCAGAGGATGCAGCAATTATTGGACCCTTGGCCATCAAAGAAATGCTGTACCATTTATTAAAAAGTGAAGATGGCCCTATCATTCGACAGTCCGTGCGCTCTGGCAGCATTATGCATAAAGTATCTCAGGCAATTTATACCTTAAATTCTGAATTGAGTCATGATATCAATATAGAAGCTTTAGCAGAAGAAGCCAACATGAGTCGCTCTGCTTTTTTTAAGCACTTTAAAAAAATTACTGCAATGAGCCCAATTCAATATCAAAAACGTCTGCGTTTATTAGAAGCAAGACGCTTAATGATCGATGAAGCTAAAACTGCCGAGACTTCAGCTTTTACAGTTGGATATAAGAGTACTTCACAATTTAACCGAGAATATACACGTATGTTTGGCAGTCCTCCTTTACGAGATGCAAAACGATTGGCGATTCGGCACACTTGACCACTTTGACCTCGCAGTTAAGTTCCAATAGTTTTCTCGCCAGGCCGCAAATAAAACCAATTTCCTACACCTTCAATTGCATATCTACTTCCCTTTAATAATTGGCGATGAAAGAATCCTTTTTGCATTGATTAATCTCCGAGAAACGCGGGCAAGCACTTCCTAGTAAGCCTACTCGGAAACCAACAAAGGGCCTAGTAGATCTACTAGGCCCTTATTGGCTTCTAAGAATTGTATATAACACTAACATTACTTTAGAGTTTGACGATAGCATTATTTTAGAGTAAAATAGAAGCATCATTTTAGAGTAATTGCCTTTAAGCAGAACTAGGAGCCAATTTGAATGGCAAAACCATTTCACAAACTATTAGCCGAATCGCTAACCCGCGCTGAAGAGATGAGCAAAGACGGTATTGTACGCACTGAAGCAATATCCAGGGTGGATCGTGAACGACTTCAGAAAGGTGGCTGGTTAATGCCAGTTGCTTCGGGCTGGTATTTACTTTGTTCACCCCAAGCAAAGGAAGGCGAAAGCACTGTTTGGTATGCAAGTTATTGGCACTTCATTGCTCAGTACCTGAAATTCCGTTTAGATGATGATTATTGTCTGTCTGCTGAATCGTCTCTTGATGTACACGTAAGTAGCACCGTTATACCAAAGCAACTCATTGTTATGACAAAATATGGACCAAATCAGACAATCTCATTACCATTCGAAGTCAGCATCCTTATTTATAAAGATAGAAAAAAATTTCCGCAGGAAGTTGAAACCAAAGATAATATAAGGGTAATGCCTATCACTTTGGCGCTCTGCCGTGTGTCAAATACATTTTTTGAAAAGGATCCAATTAGTGCTGAAATTGCATTGAGTTTGATTCGAGACCCAAGTCAGCTTAATACAATTTTATTGGACTCTGGCGCGGTAATGGCTGCAGGAAGATTGGCAGGCGCGTATCAGCACATCGGTCGTGAAAACTTCGGCGAACAAATAATTGGTGCGATGAATGCAGCCGGCTATGATGTAAAATCGACTAATCCATTTTTGTCTAGCCAAAAGACTTTTTCAGTAAAAGAATACATGACTTCACCATACAAGGCGCGAATAATAAGTATGTGGAGCGCATTACGTGAAAATATTATCAAAACATTTCCACAGAAAGCGTATACTAAATACAAAATTGATGATCTCATAGATAAGATCAATGAGATCTACGTGAACGATGCGTATCACTCACTTTCCATAGAAGGTTATCGAGTATCGAAAGAACTCATTGTAAAAATTAGAGATGGGAATTGGAATCCAAATAATAATGACTTTGACAGAGATCAGCGCAATGCGATGGCTGCTAAAGGTTATTACAATGCCTTTAACGCTGTAAAAAATAGTATCCGAAAAATTTTCGCGGGAGACGACGTTGCCAAGACAATTAAGCATGATCTGACAATTTGGTATCAAGAGTTATTTTCACCATCGATAGAAGCAGGATTAATCGAGAGAAAGCAATTGGCTGGTTACCGTAACGATAGGGTCTTTATTCGAAATTCTTTGCATACTCCGCCTCCAAAGGAAGCAGTATTGGATTGTATGGAAGCGTTTTTTCAATGTTTGTCTAACGAAGACAATCCAGTCGCACGTGCAATTTTGGGCCATTTTATTTTCGTATTTATTCATCCGTATATGGATGGTAACGGTCGCATCGGGCGTTTCATCATGAATGTTTTATGGGTAACTGCTGGTTATTCGTGGACAATCGTTAGAGTAGAATCGAGAAGACAATATATGGAGTCTCTTGAAAAAGCATCTGTTAACAATGACATTATTGATTTTAGTAGGTTTCTTGCTCATGATATGTCAGTAAAGTGGTAAGACTAACGCATTAACTTAAACCACGACGCTTTAACTAAGAACTACCAGCAATAACCGAAATATATGAAAAAAATTTTCTCATTGTAAACTTTTGAGTTAAATCAATACGATAAATCTGACAAATTGATATCACTCTCATAGATATTACTTTCGAGACTTCTGATTTTTCACAAACTCAGAAAATTTTTTCTCGAAATCTTCTAACGTTTCGCATATTTTATCATATAACTCTTTGATTTCAGGACAATCTTTTTTTATATCTTTATATAACGGCAATGGTTTATATAGAACGAAGTGCTCCACTTCCCAATACTTACCAATCAACATTGGTACAATCTGAATCTCACACCCAATATTTTCGTTTTCTTTAATTTTTCCTTGATATTGAAATCCATAACGGAAGGTTTCATCCATATTCCAACTAAATTCTTTTTTTATTAGCTCATTAATATACGTCATTTTATCACCAGGAAATACCTAAATACGAAGACCAACTAAATCGGTTAAATTATTCAAAGAATGATCATGATTTTTATTTGAAAACTCGCTTTTCTTAGACCCCTCATGATTTCGACCACGATCTTCTACTTTCAGCTTAGAAATTGAACTCTTACATGTTTTTATTCTGGATGTTATATCTATACGCTCATGTTCTTCAAGATTGAAATTTAATTATTTTAATTTCCACCTAACTGTTGAAACGAGCAAAGATTCAATTTTTCTCAACTGAGGTAGAATCTCATCATATTCACCTCGTATTTTATCCTCTATCTCTTCTTGCTTCGTCATTGAATATCCTGAAGAATTTCATTTAATTGTCCAGCGGTTGGTACTGTATTAAAATAAAACATCCATTCATATTTATTTTCTTCACTTATCTTATCTTTTAACCATTCTTCAGGATTGTCATCAACAGCTTCCTTCTTCACTAAATATTTTTTTGTATGTCTATTGTAATATAAACCTCGCAGAAAATGATACCTATAACCCTCTTTTTTAAGATCTCACTCTTTGCGCTAGAAATCCACATATAAACTTCTCCGTTGGAATCAAGTTGGCTATGATTTCAGTATAGAATACTTTTTGAATATTTCAAGACACGACGAAGGATAGTCATACATTATCCTTCATAACCATCCGCGGTCTTATAAAATTATAACATAGCTATGTTATAGATAACTTTAATGTTGGCAGATACAAAGGTTAAGCAACAATAAATTTAAGAACGATATTTTCGTGGGGCTGAGGCTCTTGGATAATTTTTCTTTCTTCTGAATATTTATTATTCGTATAGCCAGCAATAACTTTTTTCCAAAATGCTATGGCTGGGATATTATCTGGCATTTGCATTACTTCCCAAGTTCCTGAAAATTTCTCAAATATCTGTACAGCCACTTGGCGACCAACACCTTTTCCTTGGTATTTACCGACAATAAAAAACTGTCCCATGTTCCAATCAACATCGGATGTTGTACCGATTTTATCAATTAGCACAAATCCTGCTAACTCACCATCGACTCTTATCAAAAAAGGATAATGATCTGGTTTCCAGTAATTACTTAAATCAAGCGCTTCGTAGAGGCCGTCTTCGGGAAATGACCAGTCAAAAAGACTATAAAATCCGCAGGATTTTGATAAGTCATAAGCATAGAATCTTGCCATGTTTTGTATAACAGGCACTTTATCAACCGGAGCTTCAAGTATATCAATTTTCATAATGTATTCTCATACTGTCTTCATGTTAAGTCTTTCCGTAGAAAATAAAATATTGAGTCTTTATCAAAACCTTTACGTTCAAATTCTACGGTGAAACCCAACTTTTTATAGAAATCGAGAGCCTCCCAATCCATCGTGTTCACCGTCATAAAATGACATTCATTTTCCATACCTATACATTCTGCCTTTTGCATAAGCTTCGTTCCATAACCTTGTCCACGCAACGATTCAGCAACCCAAAGAGTGTCGACAACGAGACAGCCATATATGAAACATCCATTACACCCACCGACAATGTTGTCGTTTTCATCTTTGATGAAGTACCCAAAGAAACTAATTGGCTTTAAGTCGCGTTTGGCTATCATATGCTCTTTTAGGCCATCATATAATATCTGAATATCTTGATGCCTTGGATCAGATTCATAGCTGATAGTATATTTCATAATTTGCCCATTAAATTTTTCGTGAAATAAAGCACGAAATCATCATCCAGATAAAACTTACCTTCATAATAAACTAGCTTATTCTTGTTATATAGCCTTTGCCATAAATAATTAATTTCGTTTCATTTATATCTGTACCTTACAAATTACATCCGAACTGATGCTTACCACCTCTTATTTATGGAATCAGGAGACTTTATAGGAAAATGAGCAGAGCCATAACTGGATAATTTATTTATTTCGTTTTTTGACCTAAATAAAAGCTTGTTGTTATCTCCGTATAAAGATATATCTTCATTTGGCTTAAAAGATAAATTAACACCATCGTTAGTCTTTAAAACCTTTATCGCGGTCCATCGGCCATTCCCGGAATACACTTCAGCGCCATTTGACTGAATGTTTTTTAGTAATGAAGGATTAGTATCTTGTGGCGTTAATTTAACTGAAGTAGACATGTGAATTCTCTTAGTTTTTGGCTTATCTTGTATTACATAGAACGCACTCTCTCCCTTTCTTTTACTCCCTACAATTGTTGTAGCTTCAACTTGTAATTTATATATACCACCCTCTGTAGGTGGCAATGTAAATGTCGGCTCAAGCCCATCTTCATTAAAAATGACATCATTACCTCTGATTACTTTCCAGCTCGCGGAAGAGATATTTTTTCTAGGAAATGAATCATAAAATTCCATATCAAGACCTATTTGCTCTCCAGGAAATAAATTAATTATTGGTTCCAATGAATCAATCCGATGCCATTCGAGATAATATCCGGGAATCAAGTTTAGCCAAATAGCAGCTAACCGAAAAGCGCTAAAGATCGTAAAGCATACACATAACATAGCTAAAATTTTGTATGTCGTACTTTCTTGGAGCCTTTGCACACATTTAGAAAAACTCATTACTATGTTTCCTTAGTAAATCCTATAATAACATTCGTCTCACATAATAAATAGTCTAAAAATCTAACGCTAGACTTAGGATCTTAAATATTAAAGTTCAGTTTAAAAACAACACCGCAACACGATCGACTAGCATTCCTGCTATTCCAAAAATAAAACATGGCCAATAACTTTTTTCTTCGTAAAAAATAAATATAATAGTTTTTTTATAAAGGTAATATGATGGTGATTTAAGGTACTCTTCGATTGATTTGAATTTTTTGAGTGGTCCTACATATTGTTCTAACCGTAATAATAATATTATACCCGCAAAAAAAAGAGATAATAATGAAATCGTTTCAATAAATTTTAAGATTAAAGAATGCGTCACTATTGGATGAGAACCAATAAAAGATAAGACAGCAAAAGATAACCCAGCAAAAAACATCTTGGATCTTGCCCTCAACTGATCTGCTGCAATATCTTCATTGCTCTCTATGTTTCTTGCTGCTATTTCACCACTTAAATCTGGACGATTGCCCATATTGCACCTCCTTGCAGTTCACAATGAGAAATCCCATTGAATTATCTATTGAGAACTGAGCTAAATCAAGCTAAAGCGATCAATCCATCGGTTTTATTTAACATAAGTAATATTATTTACTGATTTTAAACGCGCTTTCTAAATTTAACATTTCAATTAATTTCGCAACTGGTGTCACGATAGCAATACCAGAATTGACCTGCCCTTTAAAATCACTGCTATCAGATACACTATCTATATCATTTTTATCGGAGTCAAAATGCCCCAACACAATTCCAAATAATGGTAAAATATACTCACCTGCTTGTTTAATTTGACCCCCTATCATTCTAGTATGTCCCAAATTTATAAATACGGGTGACCCACTTAGTCCGCCGATCGATCTAGACTCAATTAAATACACATCTCTATTTTGACCTGAAACATTGATCATTTCACTTGGCATTAAGGCAATATTTCCTACTCGTACGATTGGTGAATTTCTATTTGTACCAGCGTGATGTTTGAATAAACCCGCAATTACAACTTCTTCACCGCAACTAATTTCTGCCGTTATCTCAACTTCCTTTGTCAGACAGGCTGAACTTGGATAAAAAAGATGATCAACCTCATTCGGCAGGCCACTTGGCAAAATTGCCACATCAACAGTTTGGTCCGAATGCGTTATCCAATCTGCAATCTGTGTCTCATATACGCGGGTTTCCCCATCTTTCAAGTTCAATCTTATATAAATTTCACCGACCCCAGTATGTTTCACTCCATCGAGCACATGTTTAGCTGTGACAACATATCCGAGTTCTTTCGTTTCTGATTTATGCAAAATGAAAAAACAAGTCCCTGCATATCCAAATGACCCATCACTCATTTGATATTGTAAAAAAGCAACGCACTTTTTGTAGTTATCGTTTAATTTCAATAACCTCTCCTTATAGTTTCAACTTATAAACAGTAACACCATCCTCTTCACCACCCACTTCCCAATCATTATCATTATAATTATGAGGTTGCGGAGCCATAGGATTGGGACCAGTTTTACGTAACCAATAATTCTGAATTCTAGACAGAGATTGGTAAACAATATTTTCAGCACGAATTAGATGTTCGTCATTATTTTTTGTCGATGCGTCTTTAAGAACGCATATACTCGCATCAAGCCCTTCTTGTTCATCGGTAAGTAGCCCCCAAAGAGTTGGATCAAAGCTCTTTGGTCTATTTTTTTCGCAACGCGTTCCTTCATTATTTTTTGGGTCATCACTTCGAGATTTTGGCCCCTTAAATAAGTTCCAAAATCCCCAACAAAATGATGATTTCCCGGGATTTAATGGATGACATAATTGATTGATTTTTTCATGAACTCTTCTATACCTACCATCAGTAGATAAAAGTAACTCATCTGTTATATCTCTGCTTTTATCTTCCTCCATTTCTTTCGAAATAATTTCCTGCTGAACAATATATGCTTGTCCATGTTCGTCTGCACTATAATAGTCTGTGACCGCCTCACGAACACGACGTTTAAAAGTATTATTAGAATACTTGTCTAATTGCGATACTCTATCAGTAATGTCTTTGGCAAGTTTTGGTGGAATTCTTTTGACTAACTTTTGTCGATAACCTGGATATTCCTCACGTTTCGCAGGTCTTGCTAATTGCTTATATTCGTAAAAATGTTGGTAAAGCCAATAAATATCAATTTTTTGAACTATATGATGATATTGAAATCCTGGGGGTACGTTTAACCTAAAATATTCATCATCTGGCTTATCATCAGCATTCCCACTATTTTCACCGTAAAATCCCGCAAACCACCTTAAATACTCGTACCCATCATCTTCCCAAATTGAATGCGAACGAAAAATACTGAAGTTTGGATTATAATAATACGGAGCCTCTTTACCTCTGAATAGTGGCGATTCATTTAGATCATCGAAGCTAACCAAATGTCTTTCTGGAATACCATTTAGAAAACTTCTATAAACAGAGATTCCCGCTGCTGATAATGCACCACTAAGACTACACCAAAGTAACATTCCACCAGAAGCGCCAGGCCCAGCTTGTAATCCGATTATATTTTGTAGTGAACTTGCATTAGCCATGTCATGAGCAAGATTACCTATGGATACTTGTGGAAATCCACCTGCAAAATGAAACAATAAATATCTTCCATCAGGCAGCGGTTGACCAAATTGATTATTATACAGCGCAGCACCTCTGATATATTTTTGATGTAAGGACCAGCTAGACAGCGTTGGAACATCAAGAAAGCCAACATCATATCCCCAGCCTGAATCTACTGCCCCAAGAATAGGTATATCAATATAATCCTCATATACTACATATCTGCCATAATCGCGCTCAACATTGAAATGAAAAAACCTAACATACAAATCTTTGAAATCTAGTTCTCGATATAAATGCTTTGCTGTTATCACAATTCCGTTATTTAAACGCCCTCCAGTACCGATAATATGCGACTTACTACCTGAACGATAAATGATGGCACATGCAAGTTTATAATTTTGGGCTATTAGTCTATCAAATTCAGTTCTAGCCTCTGCTGGCTTGCATAATGATTCAAATAAACTGACATTATCCACATCCTCAGGCCAAGCATTATGCACTGATATATGAGCATATTGACTGGAATTACCTATACTAAAACCTTGAACCTGCTGTTCAACAGTTTGAAATGTGTTATTTCCAGGACTCCAATAAAACCAATTTCCCTTTCTTTCGATCGCGGCCCTATTCCCATTTAATACTTGGTGATGAAAAAGTCCTTTTTGCATTGATTAATCTCAGTAATAATTAGAAGCTGCACTTTATCACAGCGAAGTATTATTTTGAATCACAAAAAGGCAGATCTTGATTTATTCCAAAAAAATAAAGACACTAAGCCATCTTACAGCACATGGTAAAAAATATGACTGAAACATTTGAAATCAAACCAGCAAGTATTGAGGACACCCCTCTTATTCTCTCGTTTATCAAAGAACTTGCTGAGTATGAAAAATTGCTGCATGAGGTTGTTGCAACAGAAGAGATATTGAAAGAAACCTTATTTGGTGAAAATGCACATGCTGAAGTGTTAATTGGCTATCTCAATCATCAACCGGTAAGTTTTGCTTTATTTTTTCATAACTTCTCAACTTTCCTTGGCCGTCCTGGAATTTATTTGGAAGACTTATTTGTAAAACCTGTGGCACGAAGCAAAGGAATCGGCCAGAAAATGTTAGCTTATCTCGCGCATTTAGCCAAAACCAGAAAATGCGGACGTCTAGAATGGTGGGTATTAGACTGGAATGAAAGCGCTATAAAATTTTATAAGCGTATCGGTGCAAAAGCTATGGACGAATGGACAGTTTATCGAGTCACTGACCAAGCTTTAGATGACTTAGCCGCGTCTTGGACAAAATGAGTATTTTGCTCATCAGCATTTTTCATTTTGGTGCCGGTGAGAAGAGTCGAACTTCCGACCTACTGATTACGAATCAGTTGCTCTACCAACTGAGCTACACCGGCAAGGGCGGAGCATTATCACCCGCGGTCCTAAGCTAAATCAAGTCATTGCTAGACCGTTAAGCGCAGACAGAACTTATCTTTTCCATTCGTGCTGTAAAGTTGAATCGAGATCAGGATATAAAAACTGAAAACCTAGCTCTAGCAATCGCTCCGGATAGATATTTTGCCCACCGAGCAATAATTCCTTGCCCATCTGACCAAACAACAAGTTAACTATCGCAGATGGCATTCTTAAAAATAAAGGTCTATGCAACGTATTGGCGAGGGATTTTGCAAATGATTTTTGTGAAACCGCGTGTGGAGCACATAAATTAACAGGACCTGTGATATCGGGATGTTTCAAGAGAAATAGTATCGCGTTAACTAAATCATCAATGTCGATCCAGGTTACTGCCTGATGACCGTTGCCCAGAATACTGCCAAGCCCTAATGCGAAGGGTAATTCAAGTTTTTTTAGCATGCCTTCTCTGCGCTTCAACACAACAGCAAAACGCATCAAGGTAACAGGCAAGCCTGCAGCTGCGATCTCATTCGTTGCTGACTCCCACTCCACTCCAATTTCACTTAAAAAATCCTTAGGCTTCTCAAAGTCTATGGGCACCGACTCAGACAACTTTGGAGGCAACGTTTCACCAGAGTCTTGCAAACCATAAATCCCTATTGCGCTAGCGTTGTAAAGATGCGGCTTGTTTGTATCTGTTTTTTGTAACCACTTCACCAATTTTTTTGTGGTATTGATACGACTGTCTTTAATGGATTTTTTAGTCGCATCTGACCATCGTCTCTCTGCAATATTTTCACCGGCGAGATTGATCACAGCATGATAAGTGTCGGGCGTGATAGAATCCAATTGCTCCCAAGATAAGCAAGTCACCTCTTTTTGAAATACACGTTTTGCTTTTTTAATGTCTCGACCAATCACAGTGACTTCATGCTGATTTTGCAACAGTGCTGGCACGAGATTTCGACCTACAAAGCCAGTGGCACCAGAGATGATAATCTTCATACGTTAATCCTTTATGAACAACTCACGCTTTTACTCTGGGCCGAATATAACTCAGACCGCCATCAACGGATAATACTTGACCAGTTACCCAACTATTTTCAGGTGCAATAAAGAATAAAATAGCCGAAGCCACATCTTCTGGCGTTCCTAACCTACCTAATGGATGCATTGACTCAGATGCTTTACGACCTACTGGACTTTGGGTAAGCGCAACCGTTAGCTTTGACTCAACAAGCCCTGGTGCAACAACATTAAAACGCAAGTTGTTATTCGCATAAGTAGCAGCGGCTGATCGTGCCAGTCCAATGATTCCTGCTTTTGCAGCAGCAATAGCTTCATGGTTGGGAAGCCCCACCAAAGCAGCAGCAGATGACACCAATACTACAGAACCACCTTTTTGAGACATGTATTTGCCAGCTGAATGCACAACGGCAAATGCGGTGGTGAGATTAGCTTGTATCACCTCATGATATTGACTTTCCGTGGTGAGATGTGCTGATTTTAATAGCAATGAACCAGCGCAATTGATAACAGCATCAATAGCCCCTAACTTCTCTTGAGCCAATTCAAAAGTTGAGTTTACATCATTAAAATGGCTGGCATCCAAAACAGAATATGTGACATTTAATTCGTTGGCTATTGGAGCGATAGTTTCTTCATTACGACCAGTTAAATGAACATTATTATCCGTTTCGACAAGCTTCTTGGCAACTGCCGAGCCAATATCGCTGCTCCCAGATATAATTAAAACATTTGACATAGTTCACTTCCTAATTGAAATTTCGCGATTAATCAGATTTACTCATAGTAATTCACGACCTAAGAAAAAGATAGCTCGGGGTTATTTCTTTGAATTTAAAATTATAGCTCTTAACTATTGTCAATCCCTGGAAAAATCAAAACTTTGAAATACCCCTACCAAATCGAGTCAAGATCCTGGCCAGAGAATTTGACACACAAATTCAGCAGGGCTATGCTCAATATAACTGAAGTCAGTAAGGTGTTGGAATGCTCGATAGCGTCGTTTTAATATTTCAAAGCAATCAAATGCTATTTTTTAGCCTCGTCGGTATTTTGGGTCTTTGTGTTGGGAGTTTTCTCAATGTGGTGGTTTATCGTTTACCCATCATGTTAGAAAGAAGTTGGACTGCCATTACATTGGCAAGTGACAATATCAAACAAAGTAGATTTAAAACTACGTTTAATGTAGCAGTACCGCGATCGCACTGTCCATTTTGCAAAAAAAATATTTCGGCTTATCACAATATTCCACTTTTCAGTTATTTATTTTTGAGAGGAAAAAGCGCTTGTTGTGCTCAAAAAATTCCTCTTCGATATCCGATAATTGAATTATCCTCGCTCATTATTTCCCTATTTTTATCGGCGCATTATGGCGCTAGCTGGCAGTTTCTTGCAGCGCTGGGATTTTCATGGACGCTGATTATTTTATTTTATATCGATGTTGAAAATAAAATATTGCCCGATAATTTAACGCTATCATTGTTGTGGGCCGGCCTTTTGATTAACACAGCTCAGATTTTCACCCCAATAGAAAATGCAATTTTTGGTGCGGTTTTTGGTTATGTTTTTTTTTGGATAATTGCTTTTTTATATCATCACTGGCGAGGTATTGAAGGACTCGGGTTAGGCGACGCGAAATTATTATCAGCGTGTGGAGCGTGGTTTGGATGGCAAATGTTGCCTCTGATTATTCTTCTATCTTCCTTGTTAGGAACAGTAATCGGGATTGTGTATTTGCTCATGCGACGCGGCAATCTTCGCGAAGCCATTCCTTTTGGACCTTTTATCGCCATCGCCGCATTCATTTCGATGATCTGGGGGCAAGATATTGTCTCTGCCTATTGCAATTTGATGGATGTGAGTTTTTAATATGCTAACAATCGGTTTAACAGGTGGAATTGGCTCGGGTAAGACAACGGTTGCGAATTTTTTTGCTGATTTGGGAATAACAATTATAGATACGGATATCCTTGCTCGCCATGTCGTTCAATCAGGCACCTTAGCCTTACAAAATATAGCCGACCACTTTGGCAATGAAATTCTTAATCAAGATCACACCTTAAATCGCAACAAATTGGCCGGAAAAGTTTTCAATAATCCTGATGATAAAACGTGGCTAGAAAAATTACTGCATCCTCTTATCCGCGAAGAAGTTGCAATGGCAAAAAAGAAAGTGACCTCACCTTATTGCATCGTCGTGATTCCATTATTGGTCGAAACGTTACCAAACCCCGATATTGATCGAATATTGGTGGTGGAAGCGCCTCAATCGTTACAGATCAGTCGAGTCAATCATCGCGATCAACGTCCTGAATCCGAAATTTCTGCGATTATTCAATCTCAAGCCACTCCCGATGCGCGCCTCGCTGTCGCGGATGATGTGATCGTCAATGACGGAAGTATGGAAAAATTGCGTGACGAGATCAGTGAGCTGCACAAGAAGTATCTTGCCTTATCTGGCGTTTGAATGACTTCGCGCCTTTCATAACCTACTGATAAATATGGAAAATAACCCACTCTTGCCCTTGTGCTATAATTATCAACGAGAAGTCAATTAAAGGAGCAAACGTATGAAAGCATTTAAATTAGCAGCTTGCAGTGCGATTCTCGCGAGCGCAACACTAGTAGGCTGTGCAACTAATGAGGAAGGCGGGACGGTTGTGGGTGCGGGCACAGGCGCCTTAGTAGGTTATGCCATAGCACCTCATAGCGTACTTGGCCCAGTCATTGGTGCTGGAGCGGGAGCGATAGTAGGAAATCAAGTCGGTCGAAATATAGATAGAGACCAAAATTATCGACATCGTTATCATCACCGACAACATTATCGCTATTACGAAGACTAATTTTTATCCATTGAACAATGGGGATTGCTGGGGGAGCAATAAAATACTCCCCCTAACAGCAGTTTCCGGCTCATAGAAATCATTTGCATTCAAGGTGTTAGAAGAGCTTCCTTTCACGATGAGGGGTTTTAGGGGAGAGAATCGTGATTCTCTCCCCTGAATATATCAAAGGAAGCATCTCCCGGTTTTTGAATCAACAGCTTTGAATACAGGGTATTGAGTGAGCAAAACATCCAAAATCCTTAACCGGGAGATGCTGCCCCCCCTAATTTCTAGATCCACCTTAAATAACTTACGATCATTCTGTTTATACTTATAGATTTTAAAAACTGTTGTGATAGACTCTTCGAATGAAAAAAGACCCCAGCACACGCACTATCTATTTATTACTCCTAACCAATGTTGTGATTTGGGCATTAGCATGGCCCATCAGTAAAATTGGTTTAGCTTTTATGGGGCCGTTATGGTATTCAGCGTGGCGATTCATTATCGGAAGCGCGGCCGCTATTATCGCTCTCGGTGCCGCGGGTGCTATTCGTATACCCAAACGCAAAGATTTACCGATCATCTTTGGTATTGGCCTTCTTCAAATGACTTTGTTTTTAATGCTGATCAACACGGGATTATCCTATGTTGGCGCAGGTCGTTCAGCGATTCTCGCTTACTCAACACCCCTCTGGGTCACTCCGCTCGCAGCAATATTCTTCCACGAAAAAGTCACCCCCATAAAACTGATCGGGGTCTTATTAGGATTAAGCGGCATCGTTGTTCTATTTGCACCTAGCAGCTTAGATTGGAGCAATGGCAACATCGTATTTGGCAACATTTTACTTGTACTGTCCGCCTTTGTCTGGGCACTCGCGATATTGCAATCTCGTTTCAGTCAATGGCATTCAGATCCACTGACACTACTACCTTGGCAATTATTATTAGCCACCATTTTGACTACCGCCGTCGCGCTTTATCACGAACCGCTCTCGTCAATTCAATGGAACTCGACGCTCTGGCTCACACTATTTTATAATGGCCTATTAGCGACGGCTTTCGGATACTGGGCCTCAATCACCGTTTTCAGAAATCTTCCTGCTGTAACATCCTCTTTGTGCTATCTCGGCGTCCCAGTTCTTGGGCTTTTATTTTCAGCACTCATCCTTGGCGAGACCATCGACTTGTCGGTCGTAACTGCCATGCTGTTAATTGTCGGTGGATTAGTGTGCGTTGCTCTCAGCAAAAATCGCCCCTCTACCCCTCAAGCAGCCAATAGTGCAGAATACTCTAACAGCCAATCCCATTAATTCTGCGATAGTCGACATCAGCGGTTTTCGCTACACAAAAACTCTGCTACTATCCCCCTATAGCGGATGAGGAAATGAGAGTTTATGCTCAATAATACCCCTAAAATAACGTTTGAACAGCCCATGAATGAGCATGTCCGCCTGTGCTTGCGCCTCGAACATCTTTTTAAACAACTGGATGAAAATCTTCCCATCGAAACAGAATGGGGTAGTCGCGTTGCTTTATCTGCAGTTCTTGAAATTTTAAACGTAGTCGACAGGCCTGATTTAAAAACAAAACTCACTAAAGCGCTCTCACAACATTCCGCAAAACTTGCTCAATTAGAAAAATCTCCTCAAGTCGATAAAGAAAAATTACATGAATTGCTAAAAGAGATTGATCGATTGAATGAAACGTTATTTAATTTACCTGGTAAAATCGGAGCTGCACTACGTGAAAATGAATTTTTAAATAATATTAGACAATACACTTACAATCCTGGTGGCGCATGCAATTTTTGCCTGCCTTCTTACCAACTCTGGCTACGACAACCTAGCCCTCATCGAACTCAAACATTGAATGCTTGGATAAAACATTTTGTTAACATACGCGAGACTGTTTTTTTACTATTGAATCTCATTCGAAATGGGGCAGTTTCATCACAACAAATTGCGCGCGATGGATTTTATCAGCAAGCTCTTGATCCCAACAATCCATGTGAACTGGTGCGTGTTAGCCTCCCTGAAAATATCGGCATTTATCCAGAAATTAGCGTGGGCAGACATCGCATGTCAGTGCGTTTTTTACTTGAAAATCTTCACGACAGACCAAAACAATTACAAAATGAAATCACATTTGATTTGAATATTTGCTGAATCAAAGAAGCGGAGCTTAATTTATCTTACGGATTGCACAGGTTACAATAGGTCGGATCCACACATTCTAACCCATCCCCTCTTGGCTGCTCAACTTCATAAGAACATTGCACACATCCCATAATTTCAGCTTTTATCCAATCCGTTTCAAATTTACAGCAAGAGCATCTCAGGCCTTTTTCAACACGTTTAATCCCCCAACCTGGAGCTGCGCAACGAGGACAAGCTGTCATTAACTGTTGAGCTAGTTTTTCTGCGACCTTTCGTATGACCCCCATACGTGTTGGATTCATATGAGCACGCATGTCTGTTTCAACCCTAACAGAATGATCCTTTGAAATTCTAACAGCTTGTTGATATGAATATTCTAATTTCTCTACTGTTTGTATGCCCTTAAAGATATCATTTTTATTTTCCCAAATATTCGGCCTGACTATCAAAGCATGACTGGGAAATTTCACTTTTTTTGAAAAATCTAACAGCTCTTCGAAATGAGTCACTGTTTTCATATCGAAATTTGTTTCGACAGAAAAAATCATAGACCGAAGATGAAAGTTTCGACTATTATCAATAAAGTAAAGAATTTCATGATCACAAGGAATAAAAGGATTATCTGGATGAGGCCCAAAAGTACCCTCACTCGCCAAAGAATAACTGAAAAAACCCTCATTAATCCCTAATTCACATTTACGCCGAACACACTCCAAAGGGCCCTCCCTTCTTGGAACTTCTCCGGAGAACGTTCCTAACGTATCCGTATCAAAATCGAAAACAACAACTTGCGCACCCAAAATGTTTTGAAAGACTGGAGCAATCGCAACATTTTTGTCATGTTTTGTTACTAAACCAATTCGCACATTTTGATAGGGTGTAAACATTATTGGAAATCCTTCCAAGAAAAGTCTCTCTGCAAAATACCAATAGATTGATCATTTGGATCTAGTATCGCTAAATTTACCCAACCATTACCAAATAATTTTTGCAAACAAGGCTGCCTTTTGATGATTTGACTGACCCTGTCTTTAGGCGCATAGACGACGGTGAGCAATCTCATAGGTTCATGGTACTGTGTTTGATCATCTTTATACACAGATTGAAGTGGTAATCCATGCATTAAATCGCTGGCGTTACCCTGCATTACTCCTATTTTACCGGTGATATTTTGAGTAATTTTACTTCCACTACCATAAGCTATGTTATCCATAGTTGAAAAAAGATATTGAGCGTTGATCCATTGGGCAACTACCATGGGGGCTGTCAAAATAATTTCTAGAAATTTCCCTTCTGGATCCTGACGCCAATCATAGGAGTGAAGAAAAGATCGACCTTCTAGAATAATATTTTTTGTCAGGTTACGAGGACCCACAATAAAACAAGCGTTTCTAGATAGCCCCCATTCCGGCCTTGTCTGAGCCCAGTCCTGACTGCGGAGTGTACAATGATCAAGAGCATTTTTGCTCTTGCAAAAATATCCTAATTCTTGCGCTCGAATAACATTATTTTTAATTCTTGCCATGTCTAAATCTTGTTTCAATTTAGCTAGTTTATTACGGATTTTTTCCTCAACATTATTTTGGAGATATAATTCCATTGCATCAGTTGTTGTATCATGTTGTGCCGCTATAAAAACTGTTTCCACAGGAATTTTAATCTCCGTATTTTGCGATAACCATTCCCTCACCCGACTATCATTCAGAATTTTTGCCAAAATCTTCGCATTAAATCCACCATGATGACCACCGCAAGCCCCGCAATCTAAAGCAGTTGCGAAAGCATTATTTTGAGTTGTACTGCCATGACCACAAAAAGCAACAATAGGAGCAAAATATTGAGTTAAGCCCATCATAGCCAGGGAGTTCGCCGCATACTGACATTGTTCGCTAAACTCGATACCGGGATTTTCACTACTAAGAACAGCAGTTTTTTCAATAATGGGATCAATCGCAACCTGAGGCTTGAGCAAACGTATCAGACTATTTTTTAATATCGAAGCCATTTTCGGGGACAATGTTTTTATCATCATCCACACGCCGGACCACAGCCCGATGGTCTCTACAAGCCCAAAATGTGTCGAAAAAGAATATTTCAATCCATAATAAATTCGCTTGATATTTTTAATAATATTTTCGCCTCGATGGAACTTATGACATTGTTTATCAGAACAAGATAATTCCTCTTGAATGATGTGTTGTGAGTCCAGTAAGACTGGGCATGAGTCAAATTCATCAGAGGAAATTTTACGAATTCTAATAGGTAACCCAAAAAACCCAGCGAACCCAAGTGTTTCGTAATTTCCTTCCTTTTCTATAGCACGTCTAAAAGGTTCGGATCGAACATCAATACAAAACACTAACTGAACTTCAGCCGACTTCTTAATCGACCTTAATTCATCAGAGCTCATTTGAGATCTTAATAATGGAAGCAAAGAAGACAAATATTTTTCTTCGCGCGACTTCATGAGTCTCGTTCTTTCGTTTATTGAAGCTATGTCAGACGAATTAATCTTAATATGATTTATAAAGTCTTTGACATTCGGACATAATAAAACAAATGTAACAAGCCTTATCGCTAAAAAATCATCTTCACTCAGTGGGTATTGGGCATTCAAATTATTAGTCGCCCACTCTACTTGGTATTTTACATATCCAGACCAGCCCGGAAGTGATGTTAGCAATATAGTCAAAAATTCTTTAGATAAAGACTCGGGTATATTTAATACCATCAAAACATAAAAAATAGCATCTCTTGGGTTCTCCGATAAACCCTTCAGAATCTGAATTTTATACGGAACGTTTTGATGCAAATTTTCATCATACAAGGCCAGTTCAAGCCAAGCTTTATAAAGACCTTTTGCTCGTCCTGGCATTGAAAATGTCGCTTGCCCTTGATCAAAAAAAGCTTGGCACCATTTTATTGTTTCACGATTGACAGAAAGCAATGTTTCTGGCAAATCTGACTTTTGAAAATAGTTAGAGCCTATAACACAAGCTTCCTCGAAAGAAAAAGATTCTAAGCCTTGCAAAGGATTACATGCGATTATATTTTCTAAAGGCCAAACTGGAGGAATAA
Source organism: Gammaproteobacteria bacterium (assembly GCA_019748175.1). NCBI lineage: Bacteria > Pseudomonadati > Pseudomonadota > Gammaproteobacteria > Gammaproteobacteria bacterium. The sequence goes on along the minus strand of JAIEPX010000014.1, from coordinate 97,786 downwards.
TATCCCATACATCCTTTATATTTTTCTTCAGGTACTCAAAAGAACTTCCCTTAACGTCCCAATGTGCTTGCATAGAATTTTCTTTGAAATCTCGATTTAGCGTTTTCATGTTAGCTCCTTAATAATGATAGTGGTTACGATGGGCCGTGATTGTGTTAGGGGCAGGCTGACTTGCATTCAGAGCTCTTACATAAAGCACTTTTGATTTTTGTTTTACCCACATCAAATTGCCTAATTCATTTCTGAATTGCATAGCACTCCATGCCAGGATCATTATCATTAATCCAAAACCATGAATTAAATTGAGAGGCTGTGGCTCTGATAAATTCAGTGGAACCAACAAGTTGGTGATTAATGAAACACTCAGCCCATATGACATTCCGACGAGGGAGCTCAACAACAAAGCAATTGCAGCATATTTATTTCCTACAGACTTTAAAAAGGTTAAGGAGAATTGGGCTGCTGTTAAAAAAGCTATACAAACTAATATCAATGTAGTATCCAGAGCAAACCACTCTTCTCCAGTTGCGTAAGCGAAAAAATAACTTCCGACAAAACCACAGAAAAGACTCAAAATGAACATACTTAAACCAGGGCTTTGCTTGAATAATTCTTTTTTATCTTGGGCCGCACCACCAGCACCGAGAAATAATGTTGCCTTAAATAATCCATGCCAGCATAAATGAGCAACTGCTGCGGGAAATAATCCCAAACCACACTGCATTAACATGAACCCCATCTGCGCCATTGTTGAACAAGCCAACATTCGCTTAACATCACTTTGAATTAATTTCCAGGCAGTACCTAATAATGCACTCAATAATCCTATTGTAAAAACTACTAATAGGAGGTTTTTTTCCATGAGAAACAATTGCCCAAATCGTGCCAGTAAAAATCCACCGCCATTAATTAACCCAGCATGCATAATTGCTGAAACGGGCGTTGGAGAATTCAATGAACTTAATAGCCAACGATGAAAAGGCCAAATTGCAGACTGTGTCATGGCCGCTAATAACATCAGACCCAACGCAAAACTCAAGGCTAACTGCTGGGTAGGATGCAATTCAATTTGGATGATTGTTTGAATGGACATTGATCCGGTAATCAAAAACAATATCTGAAAAGCGGCTGCAAGACTAATGGCCCCTACAAGAAAGGTTTTGCCTGCAAGTACTCCAGACGCTTTGGCAGCCGACCATTCGTACTTATGTACCATCAGCAATACTAATAGGGCATTACTTGCACACCAAGCCAAAAAGAAGGCTACGAGATTGTCAGACGCTAATAACAGCAGAACACTAACACATAAAGCCATCAATCTGAGCAAAAAACGTCCGTAATGCTCGTCACCCTGCATGTAACGGCTGGCGAATAGCCATACTAAACAGCCTATAAGGGCAACTAGACCGATCATAATCACTGCCAACGCATCGAAATTGAATACTTTCGATAGCAGTTCAATTAACATAATGACTCTCCTCGTTTAAGTTTTATAAGAAACGCTACTCTGCTTTACTAAATATATTAGATTTGTTAATATAAGGAAAATTGATAATTCTTATCTATCTTATTAGGGGTTCTTATGAACATCGATACAGTCACTCTCAAATGCTTTCTTGCCATTGCGGATACAGGCAGTTTCACACAGGCTGCTCAACGAGTTGGACGAACCCAATCTGCTGTGAGCCAACAAATCGCCAAACTCGAAAATTGTCTAGGGACTGCCCTGATCGAACGAGGCAAAACAGTTCACCTAACTAATGAAGGTGAAATTTTTCTAGGGTACGCCAGAAGAATATTTGCTTTACATTCAGAGTTAATTGACCGGTTCAAAGAACCTGAATTGACGGGCGAAGTGCGTTTTGGATTACCTGAAAGTTTTGCATCCGTTTTTCTTTCAGAAATCCTCGTTCATTTTGCACAAATTCATCCTCGGATTATGCTGATCGTCGATTGCGATCTTACTTTAAATTTGTATGAAAGATTTAAACAAAAAGAATTCGACTTAGTGTTATTGAAAATGAGCAGACCCGAAGATTTTCCCAATGGCGTGGAAGTCTGGTCTGAAAAACTAGAGTGGATAGGAGACAAAAATCTTGTTAATACAATGCTTCAAAAGGAGGAGCCAATTCCGCTCGTTCTTTCTCCAGCACCATGCGTCTATCGGGCTAGCGCCATAGGAGCACTCGAAAAAGCAGGGCTAAAATGGAGGCAAGTTTTTAGTAGTCCTAGTTATGCAGGCACTAATGCAGCAGTAAAGGCAGGTCTAGGAATTTCTGTATTACCTAAAACCATGATTCCCGCCGAGCTGAACGCAATTGATGGTACGAAGCTACCTACTTTAAGCGATTCACATATTTCTTTATTAAAACAAAACCCAAACAATTCTGCCGTTCTCACCTTCGAAGAGTTTGTCCTAAAGAAATTAAAACATTAAAGATTGATTCTGAAACAGGAGTCTAACTTGAAGCAAAGTGATCTAAACACCCAAAATCCTTAACCGGGAGATGCTGATCAATTGTCAGAGCTGCTCATTTTATATCTTTACAAAACTCCATGACATTGTTTGTATTTTTTTCCCGATCCACAAGGACACGGATCATTCCGCCCCACTTTAGGTGCATTACGAATAAACGTTTCTGTCATTAACCCAGACATTTCCTCTTCACCATCCCCCCCTTCTGTAAGCGCAGGCGCGGCCGCATGTTGATATTGCAAATTTTGCAATGACTGAGGCGCTTCCATTAATGGCGCAGGTTCTTCAACACGTAATTCGATGGTACATAAAACACTGATAACATTTCTTTTAACATTATCAAGAAGCTCCGTGAACATGGTAAAGGCTTCTCGTTTATATTCTTGCGCAGGATCTTTTTGGGCATAACCGCGCAAATGAATGCCCTGCCTCAAATGATCCATCGCTGCTAAATGTTCTTTCCAATGCGCGTCCAGGGTACGCAGCATCACTGTTTTTTCAATTTGATACATCACCTCGGATGTAAAACGCTGTTCACGTTCTTCTAAATGTTGCTTAACTGCTTCTTGAATACGCTGTTTTAATGATTCCTCATGAAGATCTTCTTCAGTTTCCAACCAAGTTTTAATAGGTAATTTCACAGCGAAATCTTGAGCTAAAACATGTTCCAATCCACTAATGTCCCACATGTCTTCCATGCTTTCGGGCGGAACAAATTGTTCAATTAAATTCAAGATAGCATCTTCGCGAATACTTTGTATTGCATCATGAATATTATCAGCAGACATTAAATCAAATCGTTGCGAGTAAATAACTTTACGTTGATCATTTGCAACGTCATCAAATTTCAACAATTGTTTTCGAATATCAAAATTATGACCTTCAACTTTTCGTTGTGCATTAGCAATGGATCGTGAAACTAAAGCATTTTCAATAGGGGTATCTTCTTCCATGCCAAGACGTTCCATCATGCTTGCTAATCGATCACTTGCAAAAATACGCATTAAACTGTCTTCGAGTGATAAATAATATTGCGATGAACCCGGATCACCTTGTCGACCTGAACGACCGCGCAATTGATTATCGATTCGTCGAGATTCATTGCGCTCAGTGCCCAACACATGCAATCCACCCGCGGCAACCACTTGATCATGACGTTTTTGCCAATCTAAACGTAACGCTTCAATTTGTTCAGGTGTAGGATTTTCGAGCTGAGCAATTTCTGTAGATAAATCACCACCCAGAACAATATCTGTACCACGACCCGCCATATTAGTTGCAATGGTAACGGTACCAGGCTGGCCCGCTTGCGCGATAATTTTAGCTTCTTTTTCGTGATATTTCGCATTTAACACTTGATGAGGTATTTTTTGGTCTTGCAAAATTTTGGACAAATATTCTGAGGTATCGATAGAGGTTGTTCCTACTAAAACAGGCTGGCCTTTTTCGTGTCGAGCAAGAATATCTTTCACGATGGCTTTATATTTGGCTTGTTGAGTTAAAAATACCACATCAGAGCGATCCATTCGAACAACGGGTTGATTTGTTGGAACCACAACAACTTCTAAGCCATATATTTGCGCAAATTCATAGGCTTCTGTATCCGCCGTACCCGTCATACCCGCCAATTTTTGGAATAATCTAAAATAATTTTGGAATGTGATTGATGCTAATGTTTGATTTTCACTGCGAATTTGCACACCTTCTTTTGCTTCAACAGCTTGGTGCAAACCTTCCGACCAACGTCGACCATCCATCATTCGACCGGTATGCTCATCAACGATCACCACTTCACCATTTTTAACAACATAATCTACGTCACGCACATAAATAGCATGAGCTCGCAAAGCGGCATTAATATGATGCATGTAGATAATATTGTGAATGTCATAAAGATTTTCACCTTGACCAATCAACTCAGCCTGCAATAATAATTTTTCGACGTGAGAATGACCTTCCTCAGTGAGATAAACTTGTTTTGTTTTTTCATCCACTTTGTAATCACCAGGGCCGTTTTCTTCTTTTTGCTTATTAAGCTTGGGAATGAGAGAATTAATTTTTGTATACAGCTCTGAACTTTCATCAGCAGGACCGGAAATAATTAACGGTGTTCTCGCTTCATCAATTAAAATACAATCAACTTCATCCACAATAGCGTAATGAAGATCGCGCTGCACTCGCCCTTCTAAATTAAAAGACATATTGTCACGCAAATAATCAAAACCAAATTCATTATTTGTGCCATAAGTAATATCAGCTAAATAGGCTTCTTTTTTCTGTTCAAATTGCATATTCGTGAGATTCACACCGACAGTCAGACCGAGAAAATCGTAGATAGGTTTCATCCACTCAGCATCGCGCTTAGCTAAATAGTCATTGACGGTCACTATATGAACGCCGCGTCCTGTTAAGGCATTTAAGTATACAGCCAACGTCCCGGTCAGTGTTTTTCCTTCACCCGTGCGCATTTCAGAGATTTTACCATCATGAAGGACCATACCACCTATTAATTGCACATCAAAATGTCGCAAACCAAGTGTTCTTACGCTGGCTTCGCGAACCACCGCAAAAGCTTCTGGTAAAATATCGTTTAAAGAAGCGCCGGCACTCACTCGTTGGCGAAATTCCGCTGTTTTTGCCTTCAGCGCTTCATCGGACAGGGCTTTGATCGAAGGTTCAAGGGCATTAATCTTCGTAACAACTTTCGCCATACGACGAATTAATCGTTCGTTTCGGGTTCCAAAAATTCTACTTAATAACTTCATAATGTGTACTACTCATAATAACATTGCAGGAGCTCCCCATCGCGAATTGTTCAGAGGGAACCGCTGATTACATTGAAACTGTCTACAGCACCTTGTAATATAGAGGCATGAAGGACGTAAATCAACTCTTAGGGTACCCAAAATTAGCTCAGCTGATGATGCATTTGCATAGCGTGACCCGTTTAAATGAGACCTTACAAGCCATTCTCCCCCCTCCATTACGTGGCCAGGTGACCTGCGTTAAGTTAGAGAAAGGCATTTTAACGATCATCGCGCCTAATGGCAGCTTTTCCACTCAAATTAGATTCAGCGGCGAGGCCATTATCGCGGGATTGAATGAAGCTCTAACCAACCAGCCTGTTAAAACGATCCGCTGTATCGTCCGTCCACACGCTGAACCAGAAAAAGAAAAACGCCCTGAGATTCGACGCATATCATCAGCAGCAGCTGAGGGTATCACTGCATCTGCAGCAACAATGAGCAATGATAAACTACGGGCCATTTGGGAAAAACTAGGAAAAAGTAAAAAACTAAACGACAGGTAAACCCTCTGCAAATCCCGATGGAATTTGTTTAGCATTTTCAAACGTCACAATTTCCCAAGCACTTTTATCTGCTAATAATGTCCCCATCAACTCATTATTTATCGCGTGCCCGGACTTATAACCTACAAATCGACCAATCATACTATGGCCTAATTGATACAAATCACCGATCGCATCGAGAATTTTATGTCGAACAAATTCATCACTAAAACGCAAACCATCTTCGTTTAAAATACGATATTCATCGAGCACAATCGCATTATCGAGACTGCCACCTAAAGCTAAATTATTGCGACGAAGATATTCATATTCTGATAAAAATCCAAACGTTCTTGCCCGGCTTATCTCTTTAATATAAGCATTTCCCGTGTGATTAAATTCAAATGATTGATTTCCTGCACGAATAACAGGGTGTGGGAAATCGATGGTCATCCCGTACACTGCACCACTGTGCGGCTCAAGGCGAGCCCACTTATCTTCATGTTTGACTTCAATGGCTTTTTTAATTCGAATAAAACGCTTAGGTGCATCCTGAACAACAATTCCTGCTGCTTGAGCTAAAAAAACAAACGGCCCAGCACTGCCATCCATAATTGGAACTTCAGGTGCATTTAAAGTTACATAAGCATTATCAATACCAAGACCTGCAAAGGCTGAAAGCAAATGCTCAACGGTAGAAATACGCACATCATTTTTGACAAGACAGGTATTTAATCGAGTATCACCAATATTTTTTGTGTGTGCTTTAATTTCAACAGCAGGTTTTATATCATCACGACGAATAACAATGCCAGTATCAACTGGAGCTGGTTGTAAAGTTAAAGATACTTTTTTACCTGTGTGCAACCCGACGCCCATAGCGTGTATTTCGCGAATTGTCCGTTGTTTTATCATCGAGAATTCCATATAAGGTTAATTCTGGGGCCCTGAATCGGCCCAACAAAAGGGGGCATTGTAGCACATTGATCTACCGAAACAACTATTTTTAATCGATATTACTAATAGGCCAGTGGATTCCACAATTGGCTATCGCTTCTACTGTTATCCATGAACTTTGATTTCTCACATATATCACGGCAGCTCTCAAGTAAAGCTGCAGTATCTTTTTCGATAAATTGAATCTTATCTCTTAGGCATCTGAAAAGATTAGTATTAAATTTTTCTGCAACCATTTCAATGGCTGACGCTACTATCTCCCACGTAGTTGTATCTGTTTCGGAACTTAGCACTGCATCCTTGTTTGATAAGACTCCTCGAAAGCATTGTAATTTCAGAAATACACTCAAGTCTTTCGAAACGTATGACATTCTCGACGGAAGGTATCTCAAAAGGCCAGCATCCTTTAGAGCATTTAAAAGATGCATCTCGTTAGTTTCACCGGCAATTGCACCTAACGCATACAAAGTTTCCTTATAGGCTAATCGAATACGAAAATCGAGCAAATATCTCCTAATCAACTCCACGAAATATCCCTTATCTTTTTCAAAAAACTCTATTCGTTGAGAAAGAAGTTTCAATTTTATACCAGAAACACTCGCTGGATAAATTTGTTCGACAGAGGAAAACAACATTTTTTTATTCTCTAAAATGGCCTCTTGCTGCCTGCAATACTGGTTAGTGTAACGATCAATATATTTTTTTCGTGCCTCAAAGAATGTATTTGACTCTGCATTATAATCATTAAATTCGTCCAATAAACTTAATAGATTGATTTCTGACAACCCAAAATCTATGTCTGCAAGAATCCAACCTGAGTTCTTTTCACCAAGCAACCACTTCAAATCAATATCAATCAAAGAAATAGCTTCACATTTCTTTTTTACAATGATATCAGCATAAGTCAAAATTTTTTCAGAATCCTTTAAATCCTCAAGAGAGATTCTTTGAAGCTTTCCATCAACAACAAAATCAATCAGTGAATTCATCAAGTGCCTGTCGTTTCTCAGGAGAAGATCACCCAGTACCGCGTGACTAATAAAAGCCTCTATTATAATTTCTATCGATTTTTTAAGGCTACATTTTTGATCATCATGTTGAGCTTTACGATAAGCTTGAACAAATAATGACAAAACCGTTTCTGACGCAATACCAGCATTTAATGGAGAAATTATGACCTCCTCATTGTTTTCTTTATTGACTATTAAGCAGGGCATCTTTGCATAGCTTGCGGTTGGTAATAATTCTTGTTGAAGCTGACTATACAGCAGTTCATTGTGCGAACGTAAATTGTAGGATCTCTTAAAAAAAATACTCACCCTTTCTCTGTTAGGTGTTCTCAGTTGAAATGTTGCTCTATAAATCCCAAAACCTAAACTAAAGTCCTTAAGATCATCTAATATAATGACGGCGCCATGAGGAACGCTATAGTGTTTTTCAAAATATACGCCAAGCGACTCAACCCAACCTTTATTCTCTAACAGCGTCAAAAATGTATCATATATAATAACTTTGATGCTGATTGGAGGATTAGAAATAATTTTTCGAAATTCATAAACGACCTCCTCAGGAACAAATTGTTGTTTTTTATCAAAGAAAATGGATTTTAATGGCGTGGCTTGAAGAAAATCTGTGGAAGATAATAGATTTCTCAATTTAACGGCGGACACTTCCTCAAGCTCACCCCTGGCATTACGGATGTCATATTTTTCTAACAGGGAGTTTATTTTTCTAGAAGCCGTTTCATAATATAATTCGATTTCTTCATCAATTGCCGGTATAACTTCAATATTAGTTTTAAATTTTACCATTTTTACAGTCTTCTCGTGTTGGTCCATAACTTAAGATATAGTTATCAAAGTGCGTATTTTCAAAAACATGTCTGATAAACTCTTCTTTGTTTAACTCAACTAGACCGTCCACCTCCTTTGCAACAGTTATTTTTTCTTCAAATTGATCGAGGCAGGTCACAGCGAGCGTTACTTTTTTAGTGATATTATTCGAGAGCTTATTAAGATCTGCAGAAATTTCCGAATTTAACTTAGCGACTTCAAGAGGTGCAAAACGTAAAGAACCTTGAAATTTGTGTGGAATATTAGTCTCGTCTTTAAACTGAGGGCAAGGACAAAAAGGACGCTCATTAGGTAAAGGCCCTATTCCATGTCGAGTCAAATAGCATCGCGTAACATAATGGACATTCAGATGATGTATTTTAGCATGATTGGCAATAGTGGATACGTTTTGTAACCCGGTATTGGAGCGAGTGACGTGAGGGAAACTCATATGGCCTTGATCTAATAAAAGTCCCTGAGCACCTTCAAAAATTAACCGCTCAGACTTTCCAAAATAATGATAATCGGCGACGTCACAATTAGCTAGAAAACTATTGATATCATGCAGAAAATATTCAAATATCTCATTCGAACAAATTAAAGAGCTTTCATCGCGAGTTAGTTTTCTCTGCATCAATTGACCCAATCGTAATTCTAGCCATTCATCTCGGATTGCTAGTAACTTTGCCTTTAACTTCTCTTGATTAAATAAATCTTTTACAGCTAATTGAAACTTTGAATGTAAATTTCGTTCTATTGTTTCACCAATACCAACGCCGCAACTACCATGTCGATTTTTTCCTAGGGAATTTTCAAATGTTTGGTTAATGAACATATCATAGGGGGTCGTAACAACTGCCTCTGGATGACAGATCACTTTTGGAAAAAAATTTCGAGACTGCAGCTTTGCTAATTCTTGCGTGAAGAGCACGGGATTTACAATGTAAAAATCACTCAGATAAGTTTCTGCGCCAGCAAACGTACCACTAGCAAAATGACTGAATACATGACGCAAGCCACCCGGTCTCTGCACCGTATGGCCTGCTTGAGCACCACCATTAAAACGAACAACTAGTGTATTTGCATTGCCTAAGGCTGCAAGATAATCAGTAATTAGGCCTTTGCCTTCGTCACCATAATTTGCGCCAATAACAACTTCGGCTTCCATATTTACTTTAATTTTGCTCCAGCGCGAGCCTCCTCACAAAGGCTCCTTAGAGCGAAATTAGGCACAATCTTCTTGCTCGTTAATTCTTCATTTGAAATAGGACACCTATTATTGCTTGCCAACCATTTCTCAATTTCTCTTCTCTCAAACGATTTTCCTGTTTCTACTAGGATTACGGGATCTTCCATTATTTCATGAGATATGGGGCACTCAAGGTCTTTATGCATCTTATCGAGAGATCGCATCGCATGTTCAGACTCTCCCTTAGCAAAAAACGCCGCGGGACCCCCGTCTATAGATTTTTTGCGCTCAACCCGGACAGGAGCTGGAAACGCCATCTCAACTAACCGCTCTCTTCTGTCTGCCGGCAGTGCGTCAAAGAAAGGTTTATAGTTTAAGCAGAGCTGGGCTATATTGAGGTTTGGCTTAAGCTTTAATTCCGGCAAAGTTGTCGCTCTCTGTGTCACAGGATCCCGTTGATTGTCACGAACGTAATTTTCGACAGCTTGCTTCTCGTAGGCTCTTTTATGACCACCCCAATCCACAGGACGATCCATATATTGGCGAGTTAAAGGACATAGAGTATAACTCAAGACTTCTGCCCATTGTTGATCAGTGAGGTTCTCTTTATTTTGCCGACTCCATTCTGCCTCAGTTAAATTTTCCAATCCCACTTTTTGGATCGGCCTAGTCCGCTTGATAATTTCTGCAATCGCATCAGCAACACCATTACTTTTTGTGCAGATCACATTATTCATACCTAGCAGATCAGTCCATTGTTTAGCCTCTGTTAATTTTTGTTCTGCTGTCTTGTTTGCTTTTTTAACAAGATCATACCAATAAGCCTGACCATCAGTAATGACAATATGATAGACATCATATTGCTCTCGAACAGCGTGTAAAAGCACCTGATTCGAAATATCACCACCATCATATTTAGGATCTAACCACATTTGGATACCAGCAGCAGTTAATCCAGGATGCACATTATCATCACCTATCGTGATTAAAATTCCTTTACGGCCATCCTGCTGAACATAATTCAAATGGGTCTTATTTGCTGCGTACCACCATAACAAATTGTAGCTTTCGGCTCCATTAGCACCACCACCCCCTTCCAACCAGATTTTTTCTAGTTGTTGTGCGAATCGATTATCGGATTCAAAGTGAGTCACCTGCAAAGGCGCGCGATCAGATTCCGCATCACCAATTCCTGCAAAGGAAATTTGCAGATTTTCATTTGGCCTGCCGAACGTCTTTTTTAAATCAACCATTAAGCTGCCTAAACTTCCTTGAAGCAGTGACTTAGGTATGATATCCATTGAACCGGTTACATCTAAGCCAATGAGTACTGTAATCACATCCCTATATTCATTAAAGGGCCCTTTCTTTGAGTGCCTCGTAGTAACAACGGCTGGATTAAATTCATCACACATCGAGTCAGCAGTAAAGCCAGAATTTACTTTGACTTTCGCCTCTTCGGCCTGCTTTTTATAAGCGACTACATCGAAGTTTCCTGAACCCATTTTTCTACTCCTTTATTAAAAAAAAAGTTCTTACTCTCTATGCCTCCCCTTACCCATCTCAATATCGGACCAATAAATAAAGATTAATTTTTTTATTTATCTTCGTCTTGCCGACGCAAGAATGCAGGAATGTCCAGATAATCAATATCTTTTGAATCCATCTCAGCTGTCGCTTTTTCAGTCGGCTGATTACGCATGATAGTAGGCTTCGCTAATTGATGATAATCAGGCGTACCATCACTCTTCGTTGTTTCTCTGTGTCTGAATTGACGCTCTCTGTCAGTACTGCCACTTCCAAGTCCTGTTGCGACCACTGTGACGCGTAATTCATCGGTCATTTCTGGATCAATAACAGTTCCCACAACCACAGTCGCGTTTTCAGATGTGAACGATTTAATCACATCGCCCACTTCTTCAAATTCACCGATAGACATATCGACGCCTGCTGTAATATTCACGAGCACACCACGTGCACCATTGAGATCGATATCTTCCAAGAGCGGGCTTGAAATAGCCGCTTCGGCAGCTTCAGATGCTCGATTTTCACCTGTACTGACACCTGTTCCCATCATGGCCATACCCATTTCAGACATCACTGTACGCACGTCTGCAAAATCCACGTTAATTAATCCGGGACGTGTAATGAGTTCTGCAATACCTTGCACTGCACCCAACAAAACATTATTGGCTGCTTTAAATGCATTGAGTAAGGTAATATTTTTGCCTAGCACACTTAATAATTTATTATTCGGAATTGTAATTAATGAATCCACATTCGCAGCAAGTGCTTTTGTACCTTGCTCAGCAACTTCCATTCGCTTACGGCCTTCGAATGCAAAGGGTTTTGTAACAACGGCAACTGTTAAAATGCCTAATTGTTTCGCAATTTCAGCAAAAACAGGCGCAGCACCCGTACCCGTTCCACCTCCCATTCCCGCAGTAATAAAGACCATGTCAGAACCATCCAACACGTCACGAATTCGATCACGATTTTCTTCAGCGGCTTTTCGTCCGATTTCCGGATCTGCGCCAGCACCTAATCCTTTAGTAATTTCTTCACCTAATTGTAAAAGTGTGCGTGCATTCGATTTACGTAATGCTTGCGCGTCAGTATTGGCGCACACAAATTCTACGCCTTCAATATTAACGCTCATCATATGCTCAATGGCATTTCCGCCACCGCCGCCAACTCCAATTACTTTTATTATTGCATTGTGTGGTACACTTTCTGTTAGCTCAAACATTTAATTTACTCCTGAAATCGATTGTTAAAAATGACCTTTAAACCAACCTGTCATACGCGACCATAATCCTGTCATACCATCTGTGATTTGAAATTCATGTCGCGCACCATCATCTTGTTGTTGTAATCCGTATAATAATAAACCAACTGCTGTTGCATATGTAGGAGCCAATAATGCGTCTGTTAATCCACGCACATGTTGAGGCAATCCTAATCGCACCGGCATTTTAAAAGTTGATTCCGCCAATTCCAGCACGCCATTCACCATCGACGCGCCTCCGGTTAATACAATTCCTGCAGCCACTAAATCATCAAATCCACTACGACGCAATTCTGCCGCTACTAAATTAAATAATTCTTCGTAACGCGCGCTCACTACATCAGCCAGCGATTTTTCTGAAAGTTGTCTTGGCGGACGACCCGCTACACTTGGCACATCAATCATCGTATGGGCATCAGCAAGGTGTTTTAATGCTTGCGCATGTTTTCGTTTAATTTCTTCAGCATACTTTGTAGGAGTACGTAAAGCCACAGCGATATCATTAGTGACTTGATCACCCGCAATTGGAATTACCGCTGTATGTCGAATTGCACCATCTGTAAACACAGCAATATCCGTCGTGCCCCCACCGATATCCACTAAACAAACACCTAATTCTTTTTCATCTTCTGTCAGCACTGAATAGCTAGAAGCCAACTGCTCCAAAATAATATCGTTAACGCTTAATCCACACTGCTGAACACATTTCACAATATTTTGAGCCGCAGAAACAGCGCCAGTCACAATATGAACTTTAGCTTCTAAACGTACACCAGACATGCCAACAGGTTCCCGAATGCCTTCTTGGCTATCAATAATGAATTCTTGCGGCAAAATATGCAGAATTTTCTGATCAGCAGGAATTGCCACGGCACGAGCCGCATCAATCACTCTATCAATATCCGCCTGGGAAACTTCATTATCGCGAATCGCAACAATACCGTGTGAATTTAAACTTCGAATATGGCTGCCAGCGATACCCGTATAGACAGATTGAATATCAATGCCCGCCATTAATTCTGCTTCTTCTATGGCACGCTGAATGGATTGCATGGTAGATTCAATATTGACCACAACCCCTTTTTTTAAGCCATGAGAGGGCTGCAACCCGTGACCAATAATTTCGATTTGACCATCGGCGGATAATTCACCAACCAAAGCCACTACTTTGTTTGTTCCAATATCAAGGCCGACAATAAAATTTTTGCTCATTTTTTTAGACATAATCGCAAAACTCTCCTGATTTCAAACTGCTCACCAAGACCAGGGAATCAACACCCCCCTACTTGAGCATAATAGTACAACAATTCCGCTGAATAGCAGATAAAAAAACTCTAATTAGTGTAACACGTGAAATAGACGCTAGCTATAGGTTAGGTCATTTTAAACTGTTAATTGGTAGCAATACCGTTTGTATACCGAGCATCGACGCTGCGCAACGTTTTAGTGCCTTCTTTTGTCAACGTAGGCCAGGCCTTAACGACCAAGGCCAATCGCTCCTGATGCTGACTTTGACCAAGCTTTATTACCGTTCCGCCTTCCAACTGAATCTCCCAGGCATGACGAGGATTCACTTTCACCGAAACTATTTTAAGCTTTTCTTTTGCCAAGACTGCTTGAAACTGATGATAATGCGACACCATCGATTTAGACATATCAGGCGGTCCAACAAAAACAGGTAAATCTGCAGGAATCGAGTCGGCTTGCGCTTTAAAAATCTCACCATCCACATTCACACCGCCTAAATTTTCCCATTTACCTAAAGCTTGTTGCTCAGTAACAGTCACAACTAAAGTATTTGGCCACACACGTCGTAATTGAATTTTTTTTACCCACGGGAGCTCGCGTAATTTATGCTGCAATCGTTCAGCATCCATCGTCATAAAATTTTTTTTCACGTAAGGAGTAATATCGTCATCAAGTGTTTTTTTTGTCACATGTTGAAACGGCGCTTGCAAAACAACATGTTCTAAAGGCATATTCATTGGGCTTATAAACCAATTATAACTCCAATACCCACCCCAAATAACGCCCAAAACACTCAGGAGAACTAACAAAGTTCGAAAAATTCTCACCTTGCGTCTCTCTCGATTCATTGATCAACACTCAACCATAAAATTTCATACACGAGTTGATCGAAATCAACACCTTCTGCTTTTGCTGCTTTAGGCACTAAACTGGTTTCTGTCATACCGGGAATTGTATTTAATTCCAGCAACCAAAATCGATCTTGATTATCTAACATTAAATCGATTCTTCCCCAACCTTTACAACCTGTCAGTTGAAAAGCCCGCAAACAAACCGCTCGAATTGCACTGCTCAAAGCATCTGAAAGTGGTGCAGGGCAAAGATAATCTGTAGAACCCTTAATGTATTTGGAATTATAATCATAGAACCCATCTTTTGGACGAATTTCGATAATGGGTAACGCATAATTTCCGATAATTCCAACCGTCAATTCACGACCTTCGATCCATGGTTCAATCATTGTATTAATTTCGTACTGATTTGCAATATTGATTGCAGCATCGATTTCAGACCAATCATTCACACGAGTAACACCCATCGTCGAACCTTCATTGGAGGGTTTTACACATAAAGGTAAACCAATTTTTTTAGCACTCTCAAGATAATCTGGATCATGATCGACAATAATCATCGGTGGCGTAGGAATTCCGTGATATTCCCAAACACATTTGGTAAAAATTTTATTCATCGTTAATGCAGAAGAAGATACATCACTTCCCGTAAACGGAATATTCATTTCCTGCAATAATCCTTGAATTTTACCGTCTTCTCCACCGGGCCCATGAAGCGCGATAAATACGCGATCGGGTCGATCTTTTCGCAAGTTTTCGCTGATATTTGCATCCACGTCTATTGCGTACGCATCAACGCCACATCGCTGAAGCGCAGCCAAAATATTACGTCCAGTCACCAAAGATATTTCTCGCTCGGAAGAATTCCCTCCCATTAATACAGCGACTCGACCCAATGCACTCGGATCTTTTTCTTTGCTGGCAAGCACCCAGTTTGTTTTTACTTGATCATCTGTTTTTAACATCGATTTTCCCTTTATTCACTGTCCAGAATGCGCTGCAATTTGTGGAGCAATTTTACCCACGCTACCCGCGCCTTGGATTAATACAACATCGTCATTTTGCACGAGACGATTTATTTCCGCCATCACATTTTCTGCTTTTTGTACTAAAACAAGTGGCACATTAGATTGTTTGCTAAAGTGCGAAGCTAACACTTCACTTGTAATTCCAGGAATTGGAGCCTCACCCGCAGAATAAATTTCCAATAGAATGATTAGATCAACTTTTTTCAATACATTGACAAATTCATCCATTAATTCAGCCGTACGAGAATATCGATGAGGCTGAAAAACCATGACTAAACGACGATTCGGCCAAACATTTCGCACCGCATCGATAGTCACCTGTAATTCTCGAGGATGATGACCATAATCATCAACCAATGAAAAAGATCCTTCTGGAATCTTGATATCACCGTACAATTGAAAACGTCGTCCTACTCCTTGAAATTTCTCCAAAGCAGCGAATGTTTTTTGTGGATCAATACCATAGTGCTGAGCAACTGAATAAGTTGCCAATGCATTGAGTACATTATGACGCCCTGGTATGGCAAGATTAACTTCGAATTTTTTATCTAAAATAGAATCAACAAGCGTAAAAGTTGCCATTAAATTATGTTGTTGGTAATTTTCAGCGCGAATTGCATTCTCACTACCAAAGCCATAGGTCATTATTTTTCCGGATAGCTTAGGCATCAATTCTAAAATAACGGGATCATCACCACAAAGCACTTTTGCACCACCCTCAGGTACTTTTTCGAGAAACTCTAAAAACGCTGCTTTTAATCGATTAAAATCACCGCCGTAGGTTGATAGATGGTCAGCATCAATATTCGTTACGATTGCCACTTCAGGTTGCAGAAATAAAAATGACGCATCACTCTCATCAGCTTCTGCAACAAAATAAGAACTGTAACCTAATTGTGCATTACATCCTGCGCTCTTTAATAATCCACCAATTACAAAAGTCGGATCTAATTTTGCTTCTGCTAAAACACTCGCGATTAAACTCGTCGTCGTTGTTTTTCCGTGCGTACCGGCAACAACAATGCTCTGATATGATTGCATCAATAGTGCAAGCATTTTTGCACGAGGTAAAATTGGAATATTGCGTTCTTGAGCTCTTATTACTTCTGGATTATCGGATTTTACAGCACTGGATAACACGACAACAGCAGCATCATTCACATGCTCCGCATGATGCCCAATGTGTACTTGCGCCCCTAAATTTCTTAAGCGAGATGTCGCTTCGCTTTCATTCGAATCAGAACCACTAATTAAATGGCCTTTCGTTAATAATACTTCAGCAATTCCACTCATACCGGCGCCACCGATGCCAACAAAATGAATGGGCTGAGTCTGATCTAATGTGATCGCTCCACTTTCTGTCATGTCACTAAACCTCTATTACTTCGCGTTGAAATTTTCCGCCGTGATGACGACTGCAATAATGGAGCAATATCACTGCTGATCCTAAGAAGCACTGCAACAACCACACAATTAATTAACACACTACTTCCCCCGTAACTCATCAGAGGCAATGTTAATCCTTTTGTGGGCAACAATCCTGCATTGACTCCGATATTCACCATTGCCTGAAAAGCAATCCATAATCCGAGCCCGTAGGCTAAATATGCCGAAAAAAAATCTTCTAATTGATAGGCTTTTCGTCCTAGCCACATTGCTCGTCCCACTAAAACACCGAATAAAATTACGACGGCAATACCACCCAACAATCCCAATTCTTCCGCAAGTACAGCAAAAACAAAATCGGTGTGCGCTTCAGGCAAATAAAAAAGTTTTTGAATGCTATCACCCAGTCCTACACCAAAAATTCCGCCGCGCCCGAAAGCAATTAATGATTGCGTTAATTGATATCCAGAATCAAATTGATTGGCCCACGGATGTAAAAATCCTGTTAATCTCGCTAAACGATAAGGTGAACTAAAAGCCAATCCCGCTAAACCTGAAGCTACCACTAAAAACAATAAGGCATATTGCCACAAACGCACACCCGCCAAAAACATCATCGCTAATGACGTTGCCATAATAACTACCATCGCGCCAAAATCGGGCTCAAGTAATAATAGCAATGCGACCAACCCCAAAATCAACATGGGCTTTATAAAACCACTCACTCGAGTTTGCACTTCTTCAGAGCGTCTTACCAAATAACTCGCAAGATAAAGAATCACACTAAATTTTGCGAGCTCAGAAACTTGGAGTGAAATCGGCCCCAAATTTATCCAACGAATACTGCCATTAACATGTCGTCCAATTCCTGGCACCAACACTAAAGCCAGCAATGCTATTCCTACAATAAGCCAAATGACACTCGTTCGTTGCCACCAATCTAAATTCACTCTAATCACAATAAAAGCGAGAATAAGTCCTAAACAAAAATGAATTAATTGTCGCCATAGAAAATGAAAAGGCGCATCAAACTCTCTTCCTGACACTGCCATCGATGCTGATGTCACCATCAACAGACCTAATCCGACCAATAATAATGCAGAGCATAAGATCCACGAATCCAATGTAAATTCCTGCCAAAATCCTGATCGGCGATAACGCTTCATGCCAATTCCTTGACGAATGTCATAAATTTTTCACCTCGATCTTCAAAATCTTTGAACATATCTTGGCTCGCACACGCAGGAGAAAGCAAAACAATATCACCGGGCTCTGCAAGCGATTGTGCTGTTGTTACGGCCTCTGATAAATCTGAAACCATTGTTACGGGCACAACATCTTGCAAGGCATCATGCAACTGTGTTTTATCTTGACCCAACAAAACAAGTTGACTCACATATTTCCCAACAGAATCGCGCAGTGATTTAAAGTCAG
The DNA here is from genome assembly GCA_019748175.1 of Gammaproteobacteria bacterium. Classification (NCBI taxonomy): domain Bacteria; kingdom Pseudomonadati; phylum Pseudomonadota; class Gammaproteobacteria; species Gammaproteobacteria bacterium. The sequence continues at coordinate 79,308 of JAIEPX010000014.1, read as the reverse complement.
CATTTTTACCTTGACCGCCAGCGATCAAAACAATCTTTCCTGCACAATCTTGACCAATCCCGGAAAGAGTCGCTTGGGTAGCCCCTACATTGGTACCCTTGGAATCGTTAAACCAACGAACTTGATTAATTTCTGCAACAAATTGGCAACGGTGCGGAAGATTTTTAAATTGTTGTAATGTACTGACCATATCGTTCATCGGAAAATCGCACGCTTTTCCAAGCGCTAAAGCAGCCAACGCATTCGCTAATTGGTGTCGCCCAATTAACGACGGTAGTGTTTTCGTTGCAACAATAGGGCCATCTTTATACATCAAATACAATTCATCCGACCGCTTTGCCACATAAAAATCTGCTGTAAGTGAATTCGCTTTTTCAGTGACACTAAAACGCAAACACTTTTCCATGGGAATTTGTGCAGTAAAACTCGAAGGATCATCGACATTAATCACTGGATGTTTACAATTTTGATAAATGCGCAATTTTGCTTTTTGATATTCTCGGAAACTGTCATAACGATCCATATGATCGGGTGTCACATTTAAATTCACTGCAGCAAATGCAGCCAAAGAAGGAGTCGTTTCTAATTGAAAACTCGAAAGCTCTAAAACGTATAAAGCGGCTTCAGTTCGACCGAGCAAATCCAAAACAGGGGTCCCTAAATTTCCACCTACTCTTACACGAATACCTGCAGCCCTAGCCATCTCACCCACCATCGTGGTCACGGTGCTTTTACCATTAGAACCTGTGATAGCAACGATCGGGGCCTTAACCTCTCGCACAAACAACTCAATATCACCAATCACCGGCTTACCTTTTGCAACTTGAGCAGCAATTAATGGTTCTTTCAAACTCACGCCCGGACTAATAATGATCTGTTGCGCATTTTCCAACAAAGCAGCATCGAAGGCACCGTGCTTCACAACCACATTGGGGTAACACGCCCGAATTTCGGCCATTCCCGGCGGATTTGTGCGACTGTCAGTCACAGCCACCGGTATCCCTCGTTCAACGCAATAACGCACACAAGACACCCCGGTCTTACCCAAGCCCACAACGGCCGTTAGCCCTTTAACTGTCATAATTGGTCCCACAAGATTCGAAAATCGGTAATCATACTCGATTCTCCTAAGTCTGTCAGGCATTTTTCATGTTAGCCACATTATCTTTCCTAAAAAAAATTCGGCCGATGTTAACTACAGAGTTAAACTTACGATGACCACTAAAAAAAATGTTATAGCTTATCTTGACTCATTCTTGACGTACCTATAGTGTTCCGGAACAAGCGTAATTCTTAAAGGGAATTTTTATGAACGATGCACATGAAAAACCAGTATCAGTAGCCACGGACAATAGCCAAGCTAATAAAACCGATGGAGATGGCTTAGACGCAGTTCTAGAAATTCTCGACATACACGGAACTTCCAGAAGTAAATACCGCACCCCAGTAAGCCCAAATAGCTCCCGTCGCGGATCAACCCTAGAAAGAAACTCACCACCCACATCTCCCCGAGGATCAGTTAGAGGAAAAAGCCCCTCCCGAAATGGTTCTGCAGCCAATTCCCTTCATAAAAGATCAAACTCCCGACCACCCATCCCACAGTTCGCAGATAGATTGAAAGAAAGACAAGAAGCCATGAAAAAAGATGGAGAAAATTTCACTAAACAAATGAAAATAGAAGAAATAAAGAGACGGGTTGCCGAAAGACAGGCTGCTGCAAAGCTAACTCAAAAAAACACAAACCACGCACCACACTTGGTTGACTCCAGCTCACCTTTATTGGCCCAGCCTTCTGCTCAACCGCAATCCGTTGAACTTTTACTGTACGGCATTCATGAAAATTCTGCCGGTAAGGACATACGAATTATTACTGACGACAGCATGCCCGTCGTAATTTCGATGCTCGATCAACTTACCCCTACTGGCCAAACAGAACGCTGTATTATTACACGCCTCGATTTACAAAAAAATGAGATCGGAGGAAAAGGAGCTAAACAACTCTGTGAATGCCTACTTAAACGTCCCAGCGTCGAAATTTTAGACGTTTCAAATAATAAAAAACTTTTTTTGGAACTTCCTAAAACCGAACAAAATCCACGCATGTCTTCGGGAATGATCGGAGCAGAAGGTTATGTAGGTGCAGATGCGTTTAAAAAATTACTCACAGAGCACCCCAATCTCGCGCTTTTAATGATTAATGATTGCGGATTAAATGATTTCGGCGCAAGTCTTATTGCAACAGGAATTCGAGAAAACCAATCTCTCGTATTTCTTGACATAGGCAACAATAAATTTTCTGATACGGGCGCAAATCATATTTGCGAAGCGCTGATGCAACATAAATTTATCAGGCATGTGTTACTTGATGGCAACAACCTAACAGTTGAAAGCGCAAAACAATTACTTGAACTTGTACAAACTAATACGAGAATTCTCACTTTGGAAATAAACGATAACTCTAAAATTTCTGAACAATTAGTTACCGATATAAAAGCGCAAATAGCTCAAAATCAAGAAGCCTATAAGAAATTAGAGGCGGCTCAAAATAGCGGTGAGAAACAAGAAAGCAAGGAAACACATGAAAACAGCGAAGGAATAAACCTCAACTAACGAAAGCCCACCGCCAATAAATATACTTCGTTAGATCGAGAACGCGAGGCTTCCGGTTTACGTGTTTTAACCGCTGCAAAATTTACACGCAACGATTTCATCAAATTATCAAAACCTTCACCCTGAAAAACTTTTATCAACAATTTACCGCCCGGCTTTAAAACTTGTTTTGAAAATTCAACCGCTAATTCTGCTAAATACATGGCCCGAGGGATATCGACTTCTCTCATCCCACTCAAATTCGGAGCAATATCCGAAGTTACGACATCGACACCAACATCTCCAATGAGCGTCATCAGTGCAGCGTACGTTTCCTCAGCCATAAAATCACCTTGAATAAATTCCACTCCAGGCAAGGGATCCATGGCCAAAATATCCAGCGCAACTACCCGACCCTTAGAACCCACAATTTTGGCGAGATACTGACTCCACCCGCCCGGCGCCGCACCTAAATCAACCACTACCATACCTGATTTCACAACTTGATCTTTTTCTTGAATTTCGATGAGCTTATACACAGCGCGTGAGCGATACCCCTCTTGTTGAGATTTTTTCACAAAAGGATCATCAAAATGTTCTTTTAACCATCGATGGCTACTTTTTGATCGCGGCATTTTCCATTCTCCTACACATTAACTAAATTCTGCATGCATAATAAGCGTTTCCCCACTTGACTAAAAGACCTTCGAAGTATAGTGTTCAAATGAATTATTGCGAAGTCAATTTTTTATATAAAAGGAATTATATATGAAAAAAGGTTTACTCAGGTTGCGTCCGAATAGAACAGGCAGTTCAGCAGGAGTCGCTGATCAAGGAACCAGCTCACCTCCGGAGTCACCTAAAAATGGCGCACCCGAATCTCCTCGATCTGATTCCAATAATTCAAACCCAATCAATGATATAAAATTAAAACTAGATGAACTTAGCTTAAAGGGAAAAATAATATTAAATTTAAGTTTTCAATTTCTGTACTATGTCTTAGATGATACACAAGATCTCCCTGTTCCGACCATTCAAGAATTCCGCGCGAGAAAAGAACCTTTCAGAGAATATCTCAAAACTAGAAAAGGCCGATTGCTCCTCGCCTTAGTCACCACACCTTCTTTTTGCACACTCTTTGACGATGAACACGCGGTAGACGAAAGCAAAGTTAACAAAAGCGCAAAAAAATTAGCCGATGAAGCAATGATTAGACAAAAACTAGATCAAAGACATACTCAAGTGCGAACCAATATTTTTCTTGATGGTATTCACAAGCCTTGCATCCCTGAAGGTCTTTTACAAACAACACCCGGCTGCACAAGCATCAATGATCATTTTTTTTACAACGACCCTCGAGGCTCTCATGTTGTATCAGGAATCCATTCACCATTCCGAGCCAATGAATCTGTTGTAAATAATTTTGTCAAAATATCGGCGCTACTGGTAGAAATAGCAAAAACAATTTTGGCCTGTAACGAAGTAAGACACTTAGCACAAGAAAATGATAAAATCTTTGCCTCTAAGGATAGTGTGGAGCAAATCCTACTTCTCATGGAATCTTTTACACAACTGTGTACCGAAGCCGATAAATGCCGTACAGAATTATCCAAGATATTAGCTGCTCGAGTTAGAGGACATAAAGATAAGAAAGTAAATGAAATTCCTGAAGACACTCCATGGAAAAAAAATATGGCACAAATTTTTTCAGGCGAGCGCAATAAAAATAAACAATTAAGCACCACTTCATCAGAATGTCTAGCGATCATCAAAACAGCAGAAAGCCTTCTAAAAACTGTAGAAACAAAAACTCCGAGAAAAAAATTATCAGCAGGCCCCAGGGAAAAATTTGTTAAAGCAACTGCACAATTAAATGAACACATTGCACAATTTCTACACCCTCGACCACCAGCGCCCTCTTACTCACCCCCTATGTTACAAAATACTCATGAGGCTCAAGGCGCCTCTCTCTCAAAATCTAACGGAAGCGGATCTCCAAGAGACCCACAGGAATTAGAACGAGAACTAGCATCAAAGGAAAAGAGAACACTATTTGGAAAATTGAGATCAATGAGCGAGAAAAGATTAACTAAAAAACCATTAACCAGTGATAAAGATCTAGAAAAAGATGCCGCTGAATCTACAGCGACAACACTCGCAGAAACTGACGCTCCAAAATCTCAAGACCCTCAAACGACAGCGCAGAAACAAGGTCAATTTGCCAAAGGACGATCAGTCAGTGTAAAAAATATAAGCGCTCGGCCCTTTCGCCAAGAGGTTGAGAGCGATACGACAGGAACTCCATACGCAACTATTACCCTAGGACGATCTCGAACCGGCAGCATGCTTAGCCAAAAAATCGACACAGGCACTGCTTCACCGGGCTCTACATCACCAAGAGATGATGCGGACGCACCAAAAGTCGATCAACGTTCAATTAAAACAAAAGACATGAAACAACTTTGGGCAAGCAGAGAAAGTTCAGGTGGAGGCAAGGATTCCCCCTTTCTGGCTAGGAATAGCGGGACAATATCTCCTCGATCAAACGTTACTACAAGCAATCCGGGTAAAGTGGGCTCACCTGAAACCTCGCCCAGAACAGCCTCAATAATCGCACCTCAAAGCCCCACATCAGCAAAAAAAGAAAGCCCAAGAGTCGTCAGATCGGGCACAGCTAATTCCACTACCGCCACCCCAGCCTCACCACCTCAACAAAGAGGAACTCCTACACCTGCACCAAGAAGCACAGCTCCAACTTCTCAAGCAGACAAACCTGGAAGCCAAACAGCAGGTTTGAAGTCTGAACAACCAAACTCAATGCCAACAAGCTCTAGTACAACCGCTTCACCCCCTCAACAAAGAGGAACTCCTACACCTGCACCTAGAAGTACAGCTCCAACTTCTCAAGCAAACCCAAAAGAAAGCTCAAAGCCCGAATCCACTCCAACTTCTCCGTCATTGACCAGACCTAGACCTCCTACTAATTCTCCACCCCCACCTCCAAGTCAGCAGGGCAAGCAAGAGGAAAAACCACCGGAAGATAAAAAAGAGCCCACTAAAACTGTACAGACCTCAACATCTCCCCGCGTTGGAAATCAAGAGGGTGAAAAACAGGAAAAACCTGCAGATAAACAACCTGCAGCAACAGTTGTTGTAACTACTGCAGCCGCCCAAGTCAGTGGTGATGTCAATAAGCTATCTGACCCCAAAGCGCCATCATCAAACACCGAAGAAAAACCTAAGCAAGGCGCAGCACCTGCCAAAATTGATCCCCCCAATTCTCCTAAAAAAACAGAACTTACAGACTCAAGTGCAATATCCCCAAGATCAGCAAACCCTGGTCCGTCAGATACCGGCGGCGTAGATAAGAACTCCATTAAAAAACAAGATATGATGACCCTGTGGGCTCAAAAAACAGGCGGCACCTCACCGACGCCAAGCAGAAAGAATGAAACTACTGACTCTAGCAAAACTTCTGCCCCACCCCAAGCTCAAGAACCGCCACCAAGAGAACCTACAAAACCAGCAGAAGAATCCAAAACTAAACCTGAGATCGCTGCAAATAATTCTGCGCTACCAACTTCAGAACTGGCACCACCTCCATCGGATAAAGAGGAGGCTGGAAAGAATCCTAAAGAGCCAACCTCACCAAAAGCTACAACAGCATCCAATGGACGACAAAGAGCCGGCACTGGCCCAGAAAAAACGAGCGTTATCAAAAAACCCGCGGTACCAACTCCTGTTCGCCCTGGGGCAACACCAGATCCCGCAGTACTCTCAAGACTCTCAGCAGCAAAAAAAGCAAATTCTTCTGGCTCACCCCCAACCTCCCCCCGAGCAGAAGAGCCTAGTACACAAGATACAAAAATTGAGAAACAACCCGATGAAGCACTATCAGCAAAATCACTTACGGTCTCAAGCTCAATGCCAACCCCTCACACATCAAGTAGTCTTCAAGCGCAAAAAGGATCAGACCAGAGCGTAAAACTAGAAAAAGAGACTCCTCCAAAGCCAGGTGACAATAAAAATGAAAGAACTAATTCTCAGATATCAAATGACAGTGAGAATGGAGCAATAAGTTCAGCGAAAGAACTTGATGAGAAAGATCAAAGAATAAATAGCGGCTCTCTCGCACAACAAACTAGTAGACCTGCCACAATTGCCGACAAGGACGCCCTAACTGACTCTAAAAAAAGTCCACCACATTCTGTTATTGTTCAACCAATTTCCAAAGATCAACCAGACTCACAGGAAAACACTACACCCGCACACACACCAGTCTCTGGATTAACATCACAAAGTCCTGGAGCAACCACCAAACAATCTAATGACAGTTTGCATGTTGTAACAGGACGCGAGAAAGAGGCTCTTCGAGAAAAATTTCTTGGTGGAGGACCGGGAGCTATAGGAAGAGTTGCAAAAAAAACGACCTTCACAGCAATAGGACCTAACGTAAGTGGAAGAAGGCAAAAACAGCCACAAAAAGTGCAAAGCCTAGAAGAAGTAATTCAAGAAGCAGAACAATTATCAGCTGCTGATGCAATACCAACAACCGGAACAATGTCAGCACCTGGAAAAACACCGAAAAAAACACCAATAGAATTTTTCCAGAAATTCACAGGCACTCCTGACAAACCTGGAAAACTGCATACGAATGAAAACATCCAGGAAATCCTGACCGCTCTAGAGGACAACAGAGAGCATGAAATTGTTTTATTACAAAATAATGACATCGGTGCTTATGGAGCTTTGAAGTTGTACACAGAATTATCACAACAGAAAAAACTTAAAATCCTCTGCATGTCAAACAACACAAGACTCTTTCACGCACTCAATGATATAGAATCAAAAGGCATGGATAATACCTATGCCAGCGTGTTTGCTTTCCGTGATTTTTTAGCCACACACCCCACACTTGAACACTTGAAAATTGATGAGTGCGGGCTTGGCCCATTCGGCGCCTCTATTCTTGCAAACGGATTGAAGAGCAACAAATCATTGCTCTCACTTGATCTTCGTTTTAATGACCTTACAAACAATGGCCTTGGTTTTATTTGCGAAGCACTCATGTACCATCCTACAATTGAATCAGTACTGATATCAGCGAATCGACTCACTGAAGAGGCAGGCGAGGTTCTTCTCGAATTATTACGAACAAACAATTGCATTATCAACTTAGATTTTTTTGAAGATGCAGATTCCTTTGACCCGTCTCGAGAAAAAATTGAAAATTATTTTTCAACAAAATTAACTGATAACCTAAAAGTGGCCATTAAAGAAAACCAGCAAAAAGCTCGGGCATCACCAGAAAATAAATAAATTTATTTTCCGTGAGAATCTTAATCTATGTTTAGTAAATGGGGTTAAACGTGAGTAGAGTAAAGTTTAAAGAAACAACTAAAACCTCTGAAAACGAGACTAAACTCGCCATTATTTGCGAGTGTTTTACTACGACCATTAATGATACCTTGGGGACATTGAAAACCCGCCCAAAACTCCAGGAAAAAGACTTTTTATTGGAAACCTGGACACGACGACAATTAGAAGGTCATTTAAGAAACGTTCTTAATCAGCAAATTCAGTCTATTTGCATCCTGGTTAATAGTCGAATAAATCAAAATATAGACTCCAACCATCCTTTGCACTTGATGTTATTCGAATATCTACACTGGCTCGCCCTGAAACTTTCTGGCGCAACTCGAACTGAAGAGAGTATAGCCTCCGTAAATAAGAGAATTGAATATATTAATGCTCTAATGAAATCAGCGTTATTGTCCGGCGAAGATGCCAATGATCAAGAAATTCGAATGCTTCTTAACAATTTAAAAAAATACTTAAGAAAAATTATTCCAAAACTCAAGCCTGAAACACCTACAACTCAACTACATTCACATCTGGAAAGCCTAGTTACGCACGGAAAATTCATCATTGATAACGGAATCCGCTTTTTACACACTCTTTTTTCGAATACAGAATTACACCTCTTCCCAGGCGTTGCAAAACTTCAAGCGAATGATCCGTTCATAGCAGTAATTACAAATACAAAAAGCGGTCAATTACTGAAAGCACTCTTAATCGCACCTCAACTTAGCGAACTTTTCAAAGAAAAGGAAACATCGTCACCCACCACTTCACCACGCTCACCAAGACTAACAGTGGGTCTGCATAGAAAAAATAGTCTAAAACAAATACAAATAAATAATCCATTCATTACGAGTGATAATCGACTTTGTATTCCAAGAGCTCTATTAAATGGAAGCAATCAAGCTCAAACTTCACTCATCGAATTCTTTCACTGCGAAGAGTTGGCACAAGAGTGTGCAGGCATTCACTCACCTTTTCTCAACAAACCCAACATCATCGGAACCTTCGTTAAAATGCATGCTTTACTTTATGAAACAACAAGAGTTCTTCATTCTTGTAAAGAGGCGATGGATCTTGCTGAAGAAGATTTTAAACTTTTAGATTTTCATGTTTGTAACACTCTGATTATTGGGTTGATGAAAAAACTCAACGATTTACACGGCGCACTTCAAACGTGCAAACTGAAATTAATTGATTGCACAACACAAACATGGGAGATACTCAGCAAAGCAGGCGCAACAACGGATCCTAACACTACACTCTGGATAAAAAACATTGCTTCAATAAGTAATATCACGAGCGAATTCGATTCAGCCTGGAAAAGATGCTGCGAAGAAACTAAAGAAATTTCAGCCATTGCCACCACAATACCTATAGAAGGGCGAAAAAAAACAACGGCTCAAAAAGTTGTTCAATACGAGCAAGCCGTAGAATTACTCAACCAAGAGATAGATACTTTCTTAACAAACTTGCCTAAATCACCTGAAACATCTCCACAATCTAGCCCTCGAGGCACTGGCCCAAAAAGCCCAACAACCTCAAGACAATCGAGCCCTACACTCTCCAAAAACACCAGCGCTCAAACAAAAAGCACGAAAAATAGATTTCAAGAAATAACGGATAGCGTAGCTGCAAGACGAGGCGATAGAAAAACCAAAATCAAGCCTTCAACTTTTGTAATACCTGAACCTGGAGTTACGCCTGTAGTAGCTTATTCTCCAACTCCCTCAAGAGATCTTAGACCCCCACCGCCGCAACAGTCACCAGCATTACTTCCAAGGCCCGAATCACCCCCTCAAATTCCACAATTTGCATTAGGCTCACCAGTCGTTGAAAGAAGAAGAACTGCCAGCTCAACCTCTGTGACTTTAGTAGCACAAGAGCAAATCGGCATACAATCACTAACTTTAGTCCAAGCCACTCACTCACCCAGCCCAGAAAGAAAACTCACATCCGCACAAATTCATTCAATATCGGAAACTAACGATGATTCAGCCCAAAGGACATCACAATCTCCTGAATCAGAGAAACTGAAAGTAGCCCACTGCTTAAGCCTCTTCGGAATAAAAAAAGTACTTGATCAAGACATACCTGAACTGTTACGTCAAATTAGACCAGATACCGAAAGAATCGACTTAAATCTAAAACAAATCACAGGCACTGTCTTAGTACCGCTGTGTGAATCTTTAATAAAACACAAATCTATTAGGCAAATAAATCTTTCATGCAATCCAACTTTATTCAACGAAATTTCATCATCGAAATCACCAAATTCACACCCTTATCCTGCAGCTTTAGCTCTTAAAGAATTACTTGAAGCAACCACATCGCTTAAAGACCTTTGGCTGAGCGATTGCAGACCCCTATCAACAACATGCGCCGGGTTAATTGCTAACGGCCTCCGTGACAATCAATCACTCGAATTTTTAGATATTGGTGATAATAATCTCTCTGACGAAGGCGCTATAATGATTTTCGAAGCTATATATCGACATCCAACATTCCGTTATTTAGCTATTGACGGAAATCAATTAACAGAGGAAGCCGGTAAAGAACTGCTGAATCTTGTAAAAAGCAATACTAAAATCACTTATGTTAAATTCGACGGGAACAAAATTTCAGATTCACTCGCCGAAGAAATCAAGGCACAAGCCTACGCCAATTTACTGGCACAAGAATCCTCATTAAAAATGAATGTAACTAATTAGGGGGCTAGCTATATGTGGGAATATCTCAAAAGGGAATGGTGGAAATCTAAAGAGTATTCTGCTGTTGAATTGAATATGATGAATGAAATTTATCGCTGTTTTAGAGAAAGCCAATGCGGTAAAAACGAGCCTCCCGAATTGAAAATGGGCAATAATAAAATGCCAGAACATGAAATTTCTGGCCAAGATCTTTTAGCCAGTGTTTGGAATGATAAATTAGAAGACGGCTTCTTATCCACCGAAGTACAAGACATGATCAGTGATTGCACTGAATATATGTCGTTGAGAGTAGATGCCAATGTTGGTAATCCAAATGACCCCACGAATCTAACCTGCTATGAGCTACTAATATGGATGACACGTGACTTATCCGGCGCAAAATGCAATGAAGCAACACTGAACATCGTCGATAATCGTATTCAATATCTCATTAAGTTAGGAGACGCAAAAATCTTTAAAAATGAAAAAACTCGACGCACAATGCTTAGTGTGATTACCGCTGTTCGAACAACATTACAGCATAAAATCAGACCCATAATAAACAGAGAAATTGAGAACTCTTGTGTTCGAGACTACTTAACTGAATTAAAAAAGCTTGGTAAGCGGGTTTCAGATTACGGATTTCAATTCCTTTACTTTGCTCTAAGAGACACCATTAAACCTTCGCCAGCAGACATCTGTTTGCTACCAGATGAAATCACTGAATCAAGAAGCGGCCTACTTCTGCAGTGTCTGGTTAAAACAGCATCCTATTGTCACATATTTGACACCAAAGACCCATCAGCAACAGAGCTTACGAGCATCGAAGACAAGCCTCAATCCGAAAATACTACGACTCTCGTCAATCCATTTATTGACCAAAAAAATCAATTATGCATACCGCAATCTCTTTTCGAAGACGTCAAACACACAGCCGGGCTATATGATTATTTAAATGGGAAATCACGAAGCACTGTTAAAAAAACTGGGATAGTTGAAGCATTTAGAACGGATGAAAAATTGCTCAGTGATTTTATGGAAATGCACGCGTTGTTAATTGAACTCGCTCAGATTTTTTTAGCCTGCGACGAAGCATATAAATCTGCGGGACAGGGCGGCGACCTTTTGGTCTATGGCCAAAGTAATAAACAGATCAATGATTTAATGGAAACCTTAAAAAAACTCTGTACAACCTTGACGCGTTGTCATAATCGCATAAAAATCGCAACCAGCACTCAAGAAGCAATAGAAACCGGCAAGACGGTAGCATCATTACCAAAAGCCACAAGAGCTTGGCTTAAAAATTTAGCCCGTTTACCTTCTATTAATGACCAGCTTGAGAGCGCTTTGTCATCATGCATCGATGAAGCAAACAAAATTCAAACCAGCTCAAATAAAATCACCACAGAAGAACGTCTAGAAATCGCGAAAAAACAAACTCTATATTTTACTGAAACAGCGGAAATATTAAGCAACCATGTTACTCAATTTCTTACGAGACAGCCAATGTTAGAGCTACCCTCAAGTGTTTCTCCAAGATCACGCTCAGCGACCGGATCGCGATTTTTCCCTGAATCCCCCCCCTCAACAAGATCTGCCGTTGAGGCATCAACTTCTACTCAAGAACTCGCCACCATCCCAAGAGGACGAGCATTGACTTTTACGATGGGAGCCAGACCAAGCCCCAATACACCCCATCAAAGCGCAGCTCAAACTCCAGATGTGTCAGATATAAAACCTTCTCAAGACGTTCATAAGCTAGACCTAAGGGGCAGTTCAAAGCGTGTATTTACAGACAACCTTGTCAATTGCGCCGTTCAATTAATAAAATCAAGAACACAGACATTCACCAAAATACAATTAAAGAATAATAAACTTACTTCTAACAGAACCAAAGCGTTATGGAAAGCACTGGCAGAATGTAGCTCTCTCACTAAATTAAATGTGACAAACAATCCTTCGCTATTAAATTTAAGCGACTTTTCTGGAACCCAAATGGAATCGCTCAATGCTTTTTCTGATTTTATTAAAACAACTAAAACTCTTAAGGCTCTTCACATCAATAGCTGCGGAGTAGATGTTAAAAGCGCCGGTTTTATTGCTTCATGTCTCTCTCTCAATAAAACGTTGGAGGTGCTTGATATTGGTGGCAATACATTAAGTGACGCTGGTATCGAGGCAATCTGCGTGGCATTACAAAAAAACAAAATCCTTTACGATCTACGACTCAACTATATTAACATTACTGATCAAGGAGCCAAACACATTCTAGATCTACTAAAAGTATCTACTCAAATTACAGATCTTATGTTGGATGATGAAAAAATCTCTCCAGAAATGAAAAGTAAAATAGGTGAGCAATTATACCATAATCGCCAATTACTATTGGACCAACAAAACCCTTATAAAGTTTCAGGAACCAACCTTCTATAGCGAGGAAATGATATGTTAAAACGTCACGTATTACATCGACCTGAATATACGGAAAATGAAAAAAACAGAATGAGAAGCGTACATCGGTGTTGGCATAACGCGATGCCCGATGAAGGACTACCGGATTTCCTTAAAATGAATGCCGAGTTTACACTATCAACTCATAACATCGATGAAATTCACACACAAAAAGGAACATGGATAGCCGATATTAAAGAACACGGATTACTGCAAACAGAATCTGATGCAATGATTGGGCATTTATGCGCGTATATGGTCATACGATGGAAGAGAAAATTTGGCAAAAATGGCAATACCAATGATCCGTATAACTTAGTTTGCTACCAACTATTAACGTGGCTCACGAATACGCTATCACGTGCGCCTTGCAGTGAAAGCACACTAAAGATGGTTAAAAAGTACTGTGACTACTTGAATAACTTACTCAACTCCGGAGCATTTAAGCCCGGAAGACATAACAAAAAAACCATGCGTAGCACGTTAATTCGTGTAAAAAATATTTTAGCAGGAAGAGTGACTCTTGCCATTAAACGAGAAATTGCCAACACCAGTGCCCGAGAACATCTAGAAACCCTGCAAAATTATAGCAAAATTATTTTAAGCAACGGTTTTCGTTTTTTATATCATATTTTTAATAGCACCGAAAATACACCGCCTCCCAATATCACCCGATTTCGCCGACGAGAATCTGATTATGAACCAATATGTTCTACAAGTATTGGCATGCTACTCACTACGCTCGCCGACACCCCCGAATTTTCATCTTTTTTCCTTGAAGAACATCAGAAGAAAGGAACTTTAGCCGTAAATAGCTATGATACGATTAACAATACAGGTCAAGCTCGCAAACTTTCGCTGAGAGCAACCCAATTATCTTCCAATCCCTTTTTAGACAAGAGTAACAATCCGTGTATTCCTCGTGCTCTGATGCAAAGTCAAAAAATCAGTGACTTCCTAAACCCAACAACAATTCCAAAACAAAATAGCAAAGCAATCAACACAGGTATCTACAAACCCATACAGCTCAATCCTCAACTATTAGAAGCATATATGGAGATGCACACAATACTGATCGAACTCGCAAAAGTATTTATGGGGTGTGACGAAGCAAAAGCCTTAGCAGGTATAGGGGGAGACCTTTTGGTTTATGGTATCAGCAATGATCAAATCAATCGCTTGATGGATACCTTAACTAAACTTTGCACAAGATTATTAGAGTGTCAAAAAACGTTAGTAACAATTTGTGATCAAATCTACGAACCTCTCACGCATGAAAACAAAACTTCAGAAGCCGCGAATATCAACTGGGTAAAAAATTACGAAAAAATAGCTTCACTACAACGTAAACTCGAGCAAGCTACTACTAAAAGCATTAAACAAGCGAGTTTAGTCAAAGAAAAATCCAACATAATACCCAAGGAAGAAAGACTCAAAACCGCACAAAAACAAACTCAATATTTTGCTCGCATTACCGAACAACTTAATCATCAGGTTGATTATTTTTTAAGACGAGAACCAACACCTACGTTACCCAGCAGTCAATCTAATTGGAAAAGCGCTCAGTTAAAACACACCACTCAAAATTCATCGCTTAAAGCTCTTCCTGATTCAGCAAGAGTAGAGGTGCTCGAAGATGAGAGCCCCCAAACTGAAGCTCCCAATGGAAAACAATTAGCAGTGAACTTTAGAACATCGATGTCAAATCTAAGAAATATGTTGCGCAATAAAAAATCAACTGAGAAACAATCTGAAGTTGGGAATTCAGCAGAATCTCAAAATAGTGAAACCTCTTCGACTGAACCAAAACCTCGATTAAGTACAAAACTAAGAACGTCAAGGTCCCACCTACCATCATTTGGCAAACAATCAGGACTACCCGCCACTTCAGATGCCCCAGAAATTTCGCCCGAAGCCACTGACACCGCTGCTCCTGTTGCAGGAACCAGTCCACGCAAACAACAATTAGGTGGTAGCCTGAGAAAATCTTTTACCAAACTGCTTAGATTAGGAAGCTCAGGGGAAGATTCAGCACAGAGCTCAACAGCTAACTCCCTATCAGCATCTCGAGCACGTGCAGCTACAACCACGGGAGGAAAAGTTGAACCCCCCTCTTTTGATCGCTCTGCAATTCGAAAAAAGGAAACAGATACAGCACAACCCTCACCGGTAATATCGCCTAGAAATACACCTATGATTGCAATGCTAGAACCAGCCAAAGAACTTCCATGCAAACGCATAGAGATCTTAGGCGACGCAACCACAGACCAATATGTAGATGACACCTCAATTGGCTGGACACTCGAAATGTTCTTAATGAACGCACCCGAAGCCACGGAGATTCATTTACAAAGAAATAGAATTACAGGGATAGGCGCTGTAAAACTCTGTAAATTATTATCAAAGCACGCTATTTTAGAAAAGCTCAACTGTTCATCGAACAAAACTTTTTTCAGCTGGGTCGCATGTGATGATTTTGATTCAGCTGGATGGGCTGCCGCAAAAAATATATCTAATTTGATAGCAAATCATACCTCACTCAAAGAATTAAATATCAGTGATTGCGGCTTAACTTCTGCAGGATCTCAATGTCTCGCACTAGGACTCGAGAAAAATAAAACACTTGAATTTCTAGATCTGTCCGACAATCCTATTGGAATCGATGGAGCTTTAGAAATCTGCACCGCATTACGGCACCATCCCACTCTTCAATCTCTAATGATTATGGGAATCAAATTAAACGAAAAATGTGGCAACGCTTTCTGTCACTTACTTGAGGAAAATCCTAGAATTACTTTCCTAGCTTTCAATGAAGCCAATAATTTTTCAGATGAAACAACCCAGAGAATTTACGAATTGCTCAACAATAATCGAAGACGGAATAGCACACCCACCATGAAGTAGTGAGACGCATTTTTTGTGATGACTGAATCCTATATAATATTTTATTTATGTTCTAACATCTTGCTTAACGGGTAAATTCTTCATCATCTTGCGATAAACGTGAACCCATTCTGCTGACACTACACCACCTGCGTGTCGGCCAAATTCTTTTTTATCATTGTTGCCCCATGAATTACGCTGATAGGTAATAATGCTGGCAATGACATCATCCGAAATCTCACTAATACCCCAGGTAGGCATCATGGATTTAGAGTGACCATTTAATACAATACTAAGGTGACCGTAAACAGGCCCTGTGACAATTAAACTTCCAATCAATTTTGGCCCTTTTTTACCTTCACCATTGGCACCATGGCAATCCGCACAATAACGTGCGTAATTCATTCGACCCTTTTCTAATGAACCAGCGCTAGGTTTTAGATCTTCAATCTGAACATTAATTTTAGGCGCGGGGCTGGGAACAGGTGTTGGCGGAGGAGTTGCTGCGTTTTCAGGTGCAGGCGAGTCAGTCGCAGGAGCAGAAGCGGGGACAGGAGTCGGGGCAGCGGCAGGGGCTGAAGTTGCGGCAGAGGCGAGGGCTGGGCCAGCTGCAGGGGCACTGACGGACGCTCCTTCTGTAGCAGTTTCATCCGCCGCAATCGCTGAAACAGACATTTGCTGCGTATTGGACGTACCCGTCGAAGCTGCAGACACAGAATCTGAGCTAGAGCTAATTTGAGCCTGAGTCATAAAACTCAACAGCATCATAGCGATTCCTGAAAATAAAACTTGAACATTCCTTCGCATAAACTATCCTCCTGTAGGGGTCGGGTCTCCCGTTGGCTATCTTGAGATGTATTCATCTAAAGATAGCCAACGGGAGACCCGACCCCTATACTAATGGAAAACTCTCAGTATTTGAACTATTATTAACTCAATACTTTAAGGATCGAAAAACTTTGGACATCGCGATTTTATCTCGGAACGAAGACCTCTACTCAACCAGACGACTGCTAGAAGCCGCCGAAGCACGTGGCCATAATGTGTCTGTTATCGATTACGCCCGCTGCTACATGAATATCGCCTCACGTAACCCCAGCATTCATTACAAAGGTAATGAACTCGAACCTTTCGATGCCATTATTCCTCGCATCAGCCCAAAACGCACTTTTTATGGCGCTGCCGTAGTGCGACACTTTGAAACCATGGGAACCTTTAGCATTAATCCCTCAATTGCGATCACACGATCGCGTGATAAGTTACGTTCGCTTCAGTTATTGGCACGCAAAGGCGTCGGACTACCTATTACTGGATTTGCAAATTCACCCAGTGATGTTGACGATCTAATTGAAATGGTGGGCGGAGCTCCCCTCATTATTAAATTAATAGAAGGCACTCAAGGTGTAGGTGTTGTTTTAGCAGAAACATTAAACGCAGCAGAAAGCGTTATTCAAGCATTCATGGGATTAAGCGCAAACATTATTGTTCAAGAATTTATTCATGAAGCCAAAGCATCTGACATTCGCTGCTTTGTCGTAGGCGATAAAGTTGTTGCTGCAATGAAACGTCAAGCAGATTCTGGTGATTTTCGTTCCAACATTCATCGCGGTGGAAGTGCTACCACAATCAAAATTACAAAACACGAACGTGAAACGGCGATTCAAGCGGCTAAAATAATGGGATTAAAAATGGCTGGCGTGGATTTATTACGATCCAAACGCGGGCCTTTAGTCATGGAAGTTAATTCTTCACCTGGATTGCAAGGCATTGAAACAACAACAGGTATCGACATCGCAGATAAGATTATTGAATATATAGAAAAACATTCTAAGCCAATCACTCGACACAGTCGTTATGAAGGTTAGCTATGACATCATCTTCTGACACGATTTTCATTAATGAAATACCCGTCGAATTAGGTGATCGACGAATTATTACGATCGATATGCCTAAATTATACGATTGCACACCCATTACAATGCCTATTCATGTAATCCGCGGAGAAAAACCTGGCCCTGTACTTTGCGTAGTCGCTGCAATTCATGGCGATGAAATTAACGGCATTGAAGTCATTAAACTGCTGTTAAAAAAACCGCAATTAAAATCAATTGTTGGCACACTGATAGCAGTACCTATCGTCAATATTTATGGATTTCTTTATCAAACTCGTTACCTGATGGACCGTCGCGATTTAAATCGTAGTTTTCCCGGGTCGTTTTCGGGCTCTCTGGCTGCTCGTTTAGCACATTTAGTGATGAGCGAAGTCATCACTCAAGCCACTCATATTGTAGATCTACACACAGGTTCTTTACACAGAAGCAATTACCCACAAATTCGAGCAAATCTCACCGATAAAAACACTCAAAAAATAGCGAAAGCTTTTAACTCGCCCGTTATTTTACATTCGGAGGGCCCACAAGGCTCATTACGATTTGCAGCAGAAGAGAAAAACATTCCCATCATTGTTTACGAAGCTGGCGAAGCACTTCGATTTAATGATACGGCTATTAAAATTGGAATTAAAGGCGTATTGAATGTAATGCAAGAATTAAAAATGATTCGTTCAGCTGAAAAAAAACCAAAAAACCATTCGCTCGTTGCTCAAGCCAGCTATTGGGTTCGATCACCACACAGTGGAATCACTCGCCCCTTTAAAACACTTGGAGATATCGTAAAAGAAGGTGAACTCTTGGCAACAATTTCTAATCCCGTTGGCGATGAAGAGTATCATGTGATTGCACCTCACGCAGGAATGATAATTGGAAAAAGCAATATTCCAACCGTACACGATGGTGCAGCATTATTTCATATTGCCACATTCGAAAAACTTAAACACATTGATGATGAAATTATAAACAGACAAATCTCTCTCGATCCGAATTTGGATGCGAGCGAAATGGCACATGGTCAACCACTCTAGGGATGTTATATGTTAGAGGGATCTGAAAAATCAAAAACAAGTACACTTCTGATTGGATGGCACGAATGGTGTTCGCTACCTGACCTCGGCATCCCTGCAATTAAAGCGAAAATTGATACTGGCGCAAGAACATCCGCTTTACATGCCTTCGACATAAAAACCTCTCATTATGAAAATCAAAATCGCGTCCATTTTTCTATTCACCCTGTTCAAGGAAATACGAAAATTGTTATACAATGTCACGCCCCTATTGTTGATGAACGTTACATCATGAGTTCGAGCGGACACAAAGAATTACGCTGTGTTATTTTAACGAAATTAGTTTTGGGTGATATTACTCAAGAAATTCAACTGACATTATCCGACCGAGACCCTTTACGATTTCGCATGCTGCTCGGACGCGAAGCCCTTTCAAAAAATCTGATCATTAATCCTGGACGTTCTCTTTGTTTAGGCAGAGTCACAAAACATGAACTGAGAACGATATATCATTACCCGAAATAACCCTAGATCCGAACTGCGAATCTAGGATGTTACCTAATCTTGAGCGAAGCTAATCCTAATAACACTAACACAAAACTAATAATCCAAAATCGAACAATCACACGAGGTTCAGGCCATCCAATCAACTCAAAATGATGATGAAGCGGTGCCATCCTAAAAATTCGTTTACCCGTGAGCTTAAACGAAGCCACCTGTAGAATCACTGAAACGGTTTCCATCACAAAAACACCGCCCATGATCATCAACACTAATTCTTGTCTGACAACAACGGCCACGATCCCCAATGCCGCACCTAAACCTAAAGCACCCACATCGCCCATAAAAACTTGCGCAGGATACGTGTTGAACCATAAAAAACCTAAACCAGCACCAACAATCGCCGAACAAAATACGGCAACCTCACCCACACCGGAAAGATAAGGAATCGTCAAATAAGGAGCAAATTGCGCGTGACCAGAAAGATACGCAAATACGCCCAATGCACCTGCGACCATCACAGTTGGTAAAATAGCTAAACCATCAAGACCATCCGTCAAATTAACAGCATTACTACAACCCACAACAACGCAATACGAAAAAATAATGTACAAAAAACCCAGTGGCAACATGACATTTTTTAAAAAGGGAATAACAAGAGAAGTTTCTACAGGCACTGTAGCAGTAACATATAAAAATATCACTGCCGATAAAGTAATTAAAGATTCCCAAAACAATCGTTTTCTCGCAGAAAGCCCTTTACTATTTTTATAAATTAGCTTTTGGTAATCATCTATCCAACCGATCACACCAAAACCCAAAGTCACTAGCGTCACCAACCAAACGTACGCGTTCGTTAAATCACCCCACAGTAAAATGCTGATCGCTATGGCAACTAAAATTAAAGCGCCACCCATGGTAGGTGTTCCTGCTTTTTTTAAATGCGTTTGAGGACCATCATCACGAACAGATTGGCCTACTTGATAATAGGTTAATTTTCGGATCATCACGGGACCAACGACCAAAGAAATAATCAGTGCGGTTAAACTACTTAAAATTGAACGCAATGTTAAATAGTGGAACACTTGAAAAGGATGATAATATTTTTCCAAAAATTGGGCTAAAAAATATAACATGAAATTATCCTTGCTGATTCAAAAGAGCGGCTACAACATTTTCCATTCGCATAGAACGCGAACCTTTCACTAGCATCACCTTCTTCTCATTCAATATAGGCTTCAACACCGTCACCAGTTCTTGAATATCCGTAAAATGTTGGGCTGAAGACCCATATGCGGCAGAAGCATACGCTGATAATTTTCCGTAAGTGAAAAATTGATTAATACCCGCTTCTTGAACCCACGTTCCAACATCACGGTGTATTTTTTCTGATTCTGGTCCCAACTCCCCCATATCACCCATGACTAAAGCCGTTGGCATTCCAGTTTGCTGCAGTACTTTTAATGCAGCTTTAAATGCCAGTGGATTTGCATTATATGTATCATCAATTAAAACAGCCCCATTAGATAATTCATGACGAATCATTCGTTTTGACACAGGGGACATATGCTCCAAACCTTTCTTAATATCTTCGAGCTTCACGTCACACGCAATAGCACACGCACAAGCAGTCAGCGCATTATTAATATTATGCTCACCGATCACTGGCAATTCAATTCGAATTTCACCTGCTGTTGTGACTAACGTAAATTCCGGACAACCTTGTGCATTCAAAATAACATCTTTTGCACTCACTTCCGCATTCATTTGCTGCCCAAAGCGAATCACTCGTTTACCCGCCAATTGTTGCTGCCATAATTTAGAGAGCGGATCATCATGATTCACAACAGCAATACTGTTTTTATTCGAATCTGAAAAAATTTCTCCTTTTGCCGCCGCAATATTTTCTATCGTACCAAATCCTTCTAAATGCACAGGCGCAATTATTGTGACTGCCGCCACATCCGGCTGAGCAATTTTTACAAGCCCCGCTATTTCTCCAGGGTGATTAGCACCCAACTCAAGAACCACTGTTTTATAAGACTCATCTAACTGTAATATCGTTAACGGTAATCCGATATTATTATTAAAACTGCTGACAGGGCTTAATGTTTTACCTAAACCAGAAAAAATACTGGCCAACATTGCTTTTGTCGTTGTTTTCCCACAACTACCTGTCACAGCAATTACTGGAATATGAAATTGTTCACGATGCCAACGTGCTAATTCACCAAAGGCCTGAATTGTATCAGACACAATAATTTGTGGTATTTTCACATCAGCTTTCGTGCTCACTAAAATAGCCGCTGCTCCGTTCATCTCTGCGTCATGTGTAAAATTGTGCCCATCAAAATTCTCACCTTTGATCGCTACAAATAGCTCACCCGATTTTATTGTACGTGAATCAATACTCACACCTTTATAGTTAACCGTGTGATCACCTATTAATTCAGCCGATAAAATTTCGGCACATTTTTTTACAGTAGTCATAAATTCCTCAATCACGTAAGCGCTTTTCAGCTGTTAAATGCTGAACCCGTTCAATATCACTAAAAGGCAATTTCTCATCACCCATAATTTGGTATGCTTCATGCCCTTTTCCAGCGATTAATACCACATCTCCTGGCTCAGCACAATCAATCGCATGAGCGATTGCAGCTCCGCGATCAAGCTCTACTTCTACTGCCCAAGGACATAATAATCCTGATTTAATTTCATCAATAATCGTTTGCGGAGATTCCGAGCGAGGATTGTCATTTGTTAAAATAAGTTGATCACTATAACGCTCTGCAACTTGACCCATTAGAGGTCGCTTTCCTCGATCACGATCGCCACCACAACCAAATACACACCACAATTTTCCTTCGGCATGTGGTTTTAATGCCAGCAACGCTTGCTGCAAAGCATCAGGTGTATGCGCATAATCCACAACAACAAGTGCTTGTTTATCACCACCATACGCTTGCATACGACCCGTCACGGTTTGCACTTGGTTTATTCCTTCTAAAGCTTCCTCTAATGAAATACCCATCACAATTAATACACCTAACACTGCTAAGACATTACTGATATTAAATTGACCCAACAATTGACTGCGTAATTCACCACCACCCCAAGGTGACTCAATTTTTGCACGGAAACCTTTATAATTTTGACGAATATTGCTCGCGATAATCATCGAGCAATCAACATCAGTATGATTTTGCAATCCGTATCCCACAACATTTAATTGCCCACTCAAGCTTTGAACAATTTCTTTTCCAAAGGGATCATCACAATTAATAATTGCATTTTTCAAATTAGGCATACTGAATAAACGCCTTTTTTGAGCTTTATAATGTTCCATAGTACCGTGATAATCTAAATGATCGCGCGTTAAATTCGTAAAGACTGCCGTTTCAAATGAAACTCCACTCACGCGCTCTTGATGCAGGCCATGTGATGAAACCTCCATGGCAATAGAATCTGCACCTTGTTTTTTTAATTCAGCTAAAATTCGTTGCACATTCACCGCATCAGGGGTAGTGTGAGTACTAGAGATTAATTCAGGCAAAAAACCATAACCGAGTGTTCCGATGATTCCACATCGCCGACCACATTCACGCAAACTTTGAGAAATAAAATGAGTAATAGAGGACTTACCATTAGTACCCGTGACACCAACAACTGACATTTGTGAAGAAGGATTTCCGTAAAATCGGCCTGCAATTTCGCTTAAATAATGCCGCAACTCGGGAACAACAATCACTCGATCATTTTTTTCAATTTCACGCTCAGCTAGAACAGCCACCACACCTTTTGCTAGTGCATCTTGAATAAAATTATGACCATCAAATTCTTCGCCTGACAAAGCAACAAACACATCTTTATTAGTGACTTGGCGTGAATCTAACACCAAGCGATCAAACTCTGCTGAAAAAGAAGGCGTCACAATACCTGATAAACAATACGCTAAATCAGCCATTTTTTTTCTCTCATCTTTTACTCTTTACTACGTTTTTGCTGGCGCTAAAGCTGAAGCTGGTTGCTGTTCAACAGTTGCAGGAGGCAAATTATCAGGTGGTACCGCTAAAATGCGTAACGCGCCCGCCATAACCTTTGCAAAAACAGGAGCCGCAACAACTCCGCCAAAATGTTCTGACTGTGGCTCAGTCACAACCACAATACACGCTAATCGCGGTTTATCCAAGGGGGCGAGGCCCGCAAAAGAAGACGAATAACGAGAATGATCGTATCCGTGCTTACCAGCAATATAGGCCGTTCCCGTTTTACCGCCAACATGATACCCAGCAACATTTGCTCGTGTACCAGTACCCTCTTTCTCGGTTACAAGACCCAGCATTTTTACAACTTCTTGCACAATCTTCTCTGGCAAAATTCGTTCCCCCGGCGGAACACGTTCATTTTTCACTAACGAAATGGGTCGCTTTATTCCACCCGCTGCCAACGCAGTATAACCTTGCGCTAATTGCAACGGTGTGACTGTCATGGCATAGCCCATCGCTAAAGTTGCTGTTTCAATCGGTCGCCATCGTTGACGCGTTGATAAAGTTCCTGATACTTCGCCTGGAAATCCACTGCTCGTTTTTTCTCCAAATCCAAGATGAAAAAGTGTTTGAGATATTTTTTGTGCCCCGACAACCGCCGCCATTTTACTCATCGCAACATTACTGGAATGTTGTACAGCTTGACTCACTGTAATTACGCCGTAATTATGCACATCGCTAATCGTATTGCCATCGATAGTAATTCGCCCTGGATTGGTATCTATAATGGTGTCTGGTTTAAATTTTCCTGACTGCAAAAATGTCGCCGCACTAAACGCTTTCATTGTTGAACCTGGTTCAAAAACATCGGTTACTGCACGATTTCGATATCGCCCATCTCGCGGACCCGTAATTGAATTTGGATTATACGAAGGAACGTTGGCCATTGCTAAAATTTCGCCATTATTTACATCAACAACAATCACAGTACCGGCTTTTGCATGATATTGCTCAACTATCTCTCCAATTGCTCGATACGCAATAAATTGAATTCTATTATCGATCGACAAAGCTAAATCGTGACCTTCTCGCGGTTGTCGAATGGTATTTAATTCTGCTACCACTTGACCCAATCGATCTTTAATCACTTCTTTTTTCCCAGGCACTCCACGCAACCATTCATCAAATTCTAACTCGATTCCCTCCTGGCCCGCATCATCCACATTGGTATTTCCGAGCAGATGCGCCATCACATCGCCTTCAGGATAAAATCGCTTAAATGTTTTTTCCGTGTAAATCCCGGGAATACCTAGATTTTTAATTGCTTCTGCCTGACCAGGCGGCAAACTTCGGTTTAAATAGACAAATGTTTTCTTTTTGGACTGAAATAATCGATGACGTAATTTTGTAGGGGTCCATCCTAACAATTTTGCGAATTGATCAAATTCAGGATGATCCAGTGGAATTAATTTTGGATTGACCCATACTGCATTCACTTGTGCACTGACTGCAAGAGGCTTCCCATTACGATCAGTAATCATTCCTCGATGAGCCGGAACACTCACAATACGATGCATACGAGCATCGCCTTGTTTTAATAAGAAATCGTGCTTGATGATACTCAGATCAGCCATTCGCAAAACGAGACAAACGCCTGCAATTACCAACAGACCTATAACAGCATAAAATCGTCCAACATAATTCATTACTTCTATTTCACGATATTCAGCGAGAAACCCTGACGATTTCTACTTGTCTACCCACAGGTGATGCCATTAAGAATTTTTGATGCGCAATTTGTTCAACGCGCACTTGCCTAGACAGCGTGCCTTGTTCGAGTAATAATTTACTCCAATTTTCATAATGCGTGTTGCTAACATCGTGTCGCGCTTGCAAGTCTGTTGTTAATTGTCGGCTAATATGTTTTGAGCTAATCGTCGCAAAAGATGTCAATAAAATAGAAGATAAAAGCAACATATTCCGCAGCACTGGCCTAGAAGCCAAAGGCATATAAGGCACTGCCCATTGCCATCGAATCACATTAATTGCACGTGTTGCTGTAGTCATTTTTTAATCCTCCTTTTCATTTAGTGTTCAACAAAAAACACCCTGCTCTACTTACAGAAATTTTTCGCTATTGCAAAAAACCTCTTCCCTCTATTCATATTTTTTCAGCGACTCTCATCACTGCACTGCGCGCACGCGGGTTGTATCGACATTCTTCTTCACCCGCTCTCACAGCTTTACCTACTAAACGCAATTGCGGATGTAATTGATCCGCAGTCACTGGCAAATCTGGAGGATAATCATCCCCTCGAGCTGCCTTGCGCATAAAATTCTTAACAATCCTATCTTCCAATGAGTGAAAACAAATAACCGCTAATCGACCACCTGTTTTCAAAACGCTTAAACATTGCGGCAATACCGATTCCAACACCTGCAATTCCTGATTTATAAAAATCCGAACTGCTTGAAAACTACGCGTCGCCGGATGTTTAAACGGCTCCCATCTCGGATGGGCCGCAGCCACAGTATCAGCCAATTGCTGAGTTCGCGTGATCGGGTTTTGAGCTCGCGCCTTAACAATCGCCTTAGCAATTCGTCTGGCAAAACGCTCTTCCCCATACTCTCGCAATACTCTCTCTATTTCTTGCTCACGAGCTTGACTAATCCAAGAAGCGGCGTCCATGCCGTACGCTGGGTTCATTCGCATGTCCAGCGGTCCATCAACCGAAAAACTAAAACCTCGTTCTGGCGTATCGAGCTGTGGGGATGAGACCCCTATATCCAGCAAAATACCATCTACTTGACCACGCCAACCGAGCTCATCTACACATTCTTCTAATTTACCAAATGATCCGTGCCACAATTTTAATCGCGCATCGTCACCGAATATTTCTTGCCCGCATCGAATCGCTTCGGGATCTTGGTCTATGGCCAATACTCTCCCGTCCGAATTCAACGCAGCTAAAATATTTTTCGTATGCCCACCGCGACCAAAGGTCGCGTCTACATACTTTCCCGAGGCTCGAATGGCTAACGCGGCTAACGCTTCTTCTAATAAAACTGGTTTGTGCTCACCACTCACAGTGAACTCATCACAAAATTATAGACATCAGTTCTGGCGGCAGTACCCCACTGGCATCGGACGCTAACCAGCGATCCCTAGATTCATGCCAAACTGACTCACTCCATAATTCAAACTTATTCGCTAAACCGATTAAGGTTACTTTCTTATCAAGCTGAGCATACTCTCTCAGCTCACCGGGCAGTAAAATTCGCCCATTCGCATCAATCTCAACTTCTGTGGCATGCCCGATCAACAAACGCTGAACCCGTCTTACTGCGGCATTGAGCGCCGGTAGAGCCTGTACGCGTCGTTCTATTTCTTCCCAAACGGGCAGTGGATACATCAAAAGACAGGGATCTTCAGTATCAATGGTCACAACCAGATGCCCTTGCGCTACCGTCTCTATACTGTGACGATAACGAGCCGGAACGGCTAACCGCCCCTTCGCATCCAAATTAATCGCATTAATACCCCTAAACACCCACTTTATCCCCACAGTTCACCACCAAGCCCCACATTATTACACCACTCTCCCACTAAATGGAAGCCCCTACCCACAAAATTTATTGAGATGACACAGGATGCCCCACGCTTTCATGTCTGACGTTAACCTCTTCCGCTCAATGGGCCATCCATGGCCCATCCCGCTATCATCCTGATACCTATTCGCTCCAGAGGTTAACGTCAGACATGAAAGTGTGGGTTTGCCACTTCATTATTGCGTGACAATCCAGTAAAAAAATGAGATCTAAAGGATTAATTTGTTTTTTTGCTGATGAGCCACGGCCGTCTTGGAAAAGCATAGGGGTCTACCCCTATGCTTCACTTCACTTTCCTCTAGAATTACGAGGACTTCTTGAACCCCTCTCCTCTGAAGCAGGCGGTCTATTGACATCACCACCTGTAGACTCGCGCGACTTTCTATGAGGGACTTTAACTTTAAATTTTTCTAGTAATCTCTCAGCAATAGACTGTTTAGCATTTTCATCTTGCACTGTATTTTTTCTAAAAATATTCATGACGGCCCGCACTTTTGGATTTGGCTTTTTAACATTAAGCACGTCCAATGTCGACTCCATCGCCTTTTTTTGACTCTCTAATTTCTCTTTGAATTTCTCGTTGATATGAGGCCCAATTATTTCGATCGTTTTTTGTAATTTCTCATAGTCACTCATCAAACTTTTTCTATCATAATCACTTTTTGGATTTATTTTCTTAGACAAACTCTGTAGTGATGATAATTTCTTGTCAATGACACCCCGATCCTTCATATATTCATCAAGAATACTGCTCAACCTCTCTTTGACCTCAGCATGGTCCATGTGTGATAAATTTTCTCGCACTTCTTCTTCCGGATTTGAATATTTTTCACCGTAAAGCGCAATCAAAACATCACGTTCATTTTTTTCGGTCGCACCACTTTCCCGCTTTTGCTCTACATCAACAGCTTCTTTCTCTGCAACAGCTGATGGCACCACTAATACTTTATGTAAATTTTCAATTTTTTCCAAATAGGAATTAATAGGATCTTCGTGTGGATCATTCATAACCATGTGAATTTCTTCGAGTGCCGACATTTTAGGGTGAAGATGCATAGATTTTGACCAAGTCAAAGGAGCATTGAATTCTGAAAGACGATGCAAATCAATTTTCCCGATATCATCCAATTGTGCCAACGCTTTTTTTAAATCTTTTTGATTTCTGCGATAATCAACAGACCTTTCATCTTCCTTAATGGGCGTATCCAATTTTTTTTGGATCATAGATCTAATTTCTAAAAGTCTTTTCCTTAATACTATCAAAGAACGCACACTCTCTTTAAGGCCCCTTAATTCAACTAATTTTTCATCAGCCGTTTCGGGCTTTCCTGTTTGAGGATCACCAGAAGCAATTCGTCCCAGACTGAGCTGGATGAATGTTTTATCTAGAGGATTTAACTCTGCAGAAAAATCTGTTATCTCTTCAGTTAATTTCTCAATCTGATTTTGTTTATCTTCTCTATCTGATGCAACACTAGATGCCACTTTTAATTCAAAAGCTCCTGTTAGCGTATCAAAATCAAGCCCCCCCTCACTATCTAGATTTTTTTCAGCTGACTCCGCTTTTTTTGAGATCCTTCGTTGCTCCGCCTCCTGTAATTTTTCTCCTCCACCTTCCTTTTTTTGTTTCATCCGTTCTCTAGCCTTAGCCAAAGCTGACCAAGCCCTTTCTCGAGACTCTTTGGATTTCTCCAGCAGCTCATTAGCATCCCGAATGACATCCGCAGGTGGTCTTTCAGCTGGCTCTGCTTTTCTAGCGACATCCTCACGCTTTGAATCTTCTTTACCTATAAATTTTTTTACAACTCCCAATTCCCTCTGAGCTATCCTTCCTTCTCTCATCTTTTTAATTATCCTTTCTTTTAATGGCTTAAATTGCTCACGAGACTTTTTGGACTTTGCCAAAAGTCCCGCATCTTCTTGAGATAGCCCTGTTTTCGCAGCATCTGCTTCATCCTCAGCTTCTTGTTTTTTAGGAATTCCAACATCCGATCGCTCTGCTGACGAAACATGAGGATCTGACCCCATAGGCGTTTCGTATTCTCTTGATGCTTCCCCGGTCGCTTCATCAAAATTATCCGGCTCTGCGAATACCTGGAATTTTTCAGCGTCTTCCACTTGGCTTTCATCATCTCCTCCGCGCGAGAATCCCTCATATTTTTTCTGTTCTACTTCACTCTCAAAAAATGCTTGAACGTATTTAAACTTATTTATGACAGAATCAAGCAATGGGAAAATGCTTGGATCTAACGTTTGCCCTTCAATCTTTGGTTTTTTTTGAGGCGGCTCTTGTGTTGACCCTGTCACAAAGCTCCATAAATTTCGACTTGCATCAGTTAACGCAGAAGCTCCCGTTGCGACATAATCTGCTGCAACTGATAGCGCTCCTTGTGTTTCTTTATCCTTAATTTCTTCTAATCGTTTACCCATTGCGATTAGTGCAGCGCCAAGAGCATGGGGATCAAATTCTCCTGCTCTTAACATATTATTCTGATTCTGCCTATATTCTTCTAGGACACCACGCAATTCCTCGTTCAGCTTTCCATTCGGGACAATTGCCATGCGTTCATTTATTTTGTCAATAGCATCATCCACTGCTTTAAATATCTTATTTAAATAATCAACATCTCTATCTCTCATATTTACCCCCACATGCAAACCTATATTTTCATTTTAGTCCATTTACGCTCTTATCTCCTGCAAAACAGCATTAACAATGACTTTTAAGACCTAGAGGAGCCTCTATCCGAAGGGCCTCTAGATCCACGGCTCAAAACCTCAGAATCTTCGGGAAGATTTTCTTTTTTCTTACCTCTGCTCCCCATTATAGGTTTATTTTTTTCTGGTTTTTGTGGTTGGCTATTAATATTTCCACTTTCCCTCAGTTTCCCAAGTCGTTTAGACTGCGTCCAAGAGCGTGGCTGCTCTGGTTTTTCTTGCTTAAGCATTAATCGCTTAAGATTTTCCAAGCCTCCTTCCAACGTAATTAATACGGCTATTTTATAGTCAAGAGAAGTATTTTTTACCTTTTTATTATCCTGCTCAACTTCCTCAAATTTCTCTCTAAATTCAGCAATCACATTACCTTCGTTCTTTTTATCTGATTCAGATAGAATTTTTTTCATGGCTTGAAGCACACTACTAATTTTTACACCCACAAGTCTTTCATGCAATGAAACCACGTCAAAAAAGATTTCATTCTGGGCTTGTCTATTATTACTCTCTGGATTTTTTAATTGATCAAATATTTCGTCATATTTCGCCATCAATGCTCGATTTCCACTTTTTGAAATCATGGGACCATCAACACCCAGCATTGCTTTTAATAATTTTCTTTGTATTTCTAAATTCTCAATACTTCTAGGGCCATCTATCTCATCGTCACTTGTATCCTCTTCATAACTGCTTCTAGCTAATACTGCTCTTTCTTTTTTTATCTCATCAAGACCAGGGAAATTCTCCGTTTCAAGCAACTTTATCATGGTACTAATGGACTGATGCATATAATCTTCAGGTTCAGCCGTGAATTCCTCGAATGCTGAAGGTGTAACTAGAAGTGTATGATCAACGCTCGCAACGGCTTTCTCCATATTTTCTAACATACGTTTGAAATCATCGGGTCGTCGTTTTTGAAATTCTAATGCTCGACCACTTTCTTTGAAATCATTGATAAATTTTCCAAATTTCTCAAGCTGAGATTGTAGAGCATTGCGATTTTCTTCGTGATCAGCTTTCATATCGCTCATGATTGTCTCAAAAACCTCTGTCTTTGCATAAACATCACGCATAAATATATTAAACCAGCGCTCCATATGTAAATCTTTTACTGCTAGATTAATTGCTTTTCGTTGCTCTACTGGGATATCGTTTTTTGCGTTAGGTCCGTGTTCAAGAATAAAATCCCCGCACGCTTTTTCCCACGCCTTAATATCATCTAGTAATGATTCAGCACCTTCGATGGTGGGCTCCCGATCCCTCTCCACAACCTCTCGCGCCTGCCTTACAAGCTCATCTGCCCGTTCTTTAGCCACCTTACACCTCCCCAAATGAATCCTCACTGTAATTATAGCAGATGGAGAATCAACGCGTGGCAAGAATGGCCGAAAGCGGCTCAGCAAAAGCGTCTTGAGGCCTCGCTACTTCACACGCTAGACGAGAGAGGTATCGATGCCCCTTTAAATTGAGAATAGTTATAATGGCTTTAAAAAGGTGGCTGTGAGAAAGGTTTATCCGCAGGTGATTCTAAAATCATTATGGCATATTCATAAACGGGCTGAGCAGGCAAACCCAACACTTTTACACCCGCATTATAATACGCCTCAAAATCAGCGCGAACTGTGGGCGCTTGCTGAGGAGAAAGATGATTAATTATACTGTCTAATTTCGCTTTTGCCGCATCGATCGCGCGAACGTTCACTTTCGCTGCTTGTTTTTTAGGCAAATATTGAACATAAAAAAGATGACGGAATTGTTTTTGATACAGCATAACATACGCATCGGATACTTGCTTAAATGTCCCATCAGGAGTACAGAGATCTAACGCTGTTTTTGTGAATTTATTCAATGCTGTTTCAAAATCTCGAAAATTACCACTTGCGCCCATAAACGGGCCTTTACCCTGCTTGTTGAGTTGATCACGAATCTCATCTTGAGCTTGATCATAACAATTTCCATAGGCATAAATCGCTTTTGTAGTCTCAATCGTATTTTCACCGTGAATTTTTGTATATTTTTTTACAAAATCAAGTGACGATAGCTTCAATACTTCACTGCACGGCATCATATTATGCGGAAGATCGACCGGCTCATTTTCAGCCAACACCGAAAGAGCTCCGATTAAAAATATGGCAGGAACGACTAATTTAAACATTGTACGCATAAGCAAAGACTCCGTGATTAAATACTTACTAATATCTATTTAAATGAAGATAGCCCCTTAAGTCAACAGGAAGGGTCAAATCTGGACAAATATTCGTCTTTATTATTTGTATATTTGTCCAGATCTACCCCCTTCCCAACAAGATCAACATCCCAACACGAGGTTTTTGTGGAAAGAAAATGGTGTACCTTGAGTATTTTTTAGGAGCACCTCATGACACTACACAAAAATTCTCGTGACTCACGCCACAAACGTGGCCAACAAGCAGAAAATATTGCAAGAAATCTATTGATTAAAAATGGGATGACATTAATTCTAGAAAATTACTATTGCAGAATGGGTGAAATAGATTTAATTTTATTAGATCAAGATTGCCTCGTATTCGTAGAAGTACGTGCTCGAATTAACGCGAGATTTGTTTCGCCAATCGACTCTATCGATTTTTATAAACAAAGAAAAATCCTGCTCACCGCGGATTTTTTTCTGCAAAACAACCCACAGTATTCCAAAATGACATGCCGATTTGATGTGGTCGGCGTCAATTTTTCTCACGACCCACCGAGTTTTGAATGGATTAAAGGCGCATTCTGCTAAAGCCCAAATGAGTAAAAAGAGGATAGCAGAAAATTAATTATCCTGAGCCACGTAGGCGAAGAATCCGACTTTCTTGGAGAAAAATAAAGCGCAGCGAGGGGGGCCCGAGCGAGCCATTTTCGGAAAGACTGTCGGATTCTCACGCCGACTATGGAAGCTCTAAATATTAAAGTCTTTCTTGAAAAGTAGATCTAGTCAAACAGGTTCCCCTATCAAACCCCAAAGAGATTCGCTACAATGGATGTCCCTTGTTGAGAAAAAGCAGTCAGTCATGCAAGCACTAGACATTACAAGCTCCGTTGATCGAATTAAGGCACACATGCTCGAAAGTGCAGACACAAAGCGCTTGGCCGCTGAACAATTGGCGCCTGTCATCGCAGCCGCTGGTGATACCATGGTGCAGTGCTTGATTAACAACAACAAAATCCTGAGCTGTGGAAACGGTGGCTCCGCGGGCGACGCCCAACATTTTTCCTCCGAAATGCTCAATCGCTACGAGCGAGAACGCCCAAGCTTGCCCGCTATCGCGCTCACAACAGACACCTCTACACTCACCTCAATCGCCAACGACTACAGTTACGCGGAGATTTTTTCAAAGCAAATTAAAGGTCTAGGTCAACCGGGTGATATTTTATTAACCATATCAACTAGCGGCCAATCACTCAATATTCTACGCGCGATTGAAACCGCGCATGATCGACAAATGTCGGTTGTCGCCTTGACCGGAAAAGACGGTGGGGCTATTGTCGAATTATTAAAACCGAACGATATTGAAATTCGTGTTCCCTCTTTTCGGACAGCACGCATTCAAGAAGTTCACTTGTTAATTATTCACTGTTTGTGTGATATGATCGATCAATCACTTTTTGGACCGGAGAATTAATCATGAAAAAATTATTTGTTATTTTGGTTTGCTGTTTATCATTAACAGCGTGTCTTCCTGCCGCTTTTGTGGCTGGCGCAGCAGCAAGCGGCGCTGTAGTGACTGATGGTCGCGACATGAAAACACAGTTGCAAGATAAAACAATCGCTCATCGTGTCCGCACCGCATTACACCTCAACAAACATCTGGACAAAAGCACTATTATTTCAGTAAGCACATTTAATCGTGTTGTACTTCTGACAGGTCGCGCACCGAATGAAGAATTACATGAACTCGCTTCAAAAATTGCGCATTCAGTTAAGAATGTAAAACGCGTTCATAATGAAATTGTCATCGGCGACAATACTTCTTTTAAAGAAGCCGCTCAAGATACTTGGTTAACAACAAAAATCAAATCGTCTTTGCTTGCAGAACGCGGATTAAATTCAGCACAAATTAAAGTCGTAACCGACAACAGCACTGCGTATTTAATGGGATTGGTAAGTCGTGATCAAGCTGATTTAGCGACTAATGTTACTCGTCATGTACCCGGCGTTGACAAAGTCGTGAAATTATTTGAGTACACCTCTGAACGTAAACCTTTACTTTAATTAAGAAGGGGGCAGATCTTTGCTTGATAAATACTTAAAGTAAGCATGTATCAAGCTAAGATCTGACATCTTAACCTAGGCAACAGCATGGATAAACTCAGCACAGCACAATTAATTGCCGTATGGCTCATTCCCGTATTGTTTGCCATTACACTCCATGAAGTGGCTCATGGTTGGGTCGCGTCAAAATTTGGTGATTTAACTGCGAAATTATTAGGACGATTATCACTAAACCCACTTAAACATATCGACCCTATAGGCACCATCGCGCTGCCTGCATTATTAATCATTACTCACGCGGGTTTCGTTTTTGGCTGGGCAAAGCCTGTGCCCGTTAATCAGTTCAATCTGAATAATCCACGCCGAGATATGGCCATCGTTGCTGTAGCGGGCCCGCTATCAAACCTTCTCATGGCAATTATGTGGGCTGCCGGATTAAAAGCGGGGATTTACTTAGCCCAGACTCAAAGCCCCATTGGTCAGTGGCTGGTCTACTCTAGCCAAGCAGGCATAATGATTAACATTTGGTTGATGGTACTTAACTTAATACCGATTCCTCCCTTGGATGGCAGCCGTGTCATCGCTAGCTTACTCACACCAAAAGCAGCACAATTGTATGGTCGCATCGAACCTTTTGGAATCATTATACTTATCATATTAGTTTATACTAACGTATTAACAGCAGTAATAGCGGGACCCGCAGAATACGTTTTTTCTAGTATACTAGGGTTGTTCCGTATTATTTAATGTGCAGTTCAACACAAGGAGTGTGGCGTGAAAGCAAATCTATTCAAATTGGCAACGGCCTTATATTTTTGCATCTTTTTAATTTCTGCCAACGCAGCAACTGAAACATATATTTTTGACTCTAGCCACACTTGCGTATTATTTCATATCAAACATTTTGGATTTTCAAATCCCTCAGGCAAATGGATGGCAAAGGGCCAACTGATTCTCGACGAAAAAAAACTTCAAAACAGCAAAGTCAATGTCACGATAAATGTTGCAGACATCGTTACCGGTAATTCTGAATTGGACAAACATCTTAAAGGTGTAGATTTTTTTGATGTTGCAAAATTTCCAACCGCTACTTATGCCAGCACTTCCATTGAGCGCACAGGAAAAGAACGCGCTATCATTCACGGCAAATTAACACTGCATGGCATCACAAAACCTGTCACATTAACAGTAAAGCTCAACAAAAAAGGGCAGAACCCGATCAACAATAAATTAACCCTCGGATTCACTGCAAGCACCACATTACGACGCTCTGATTTTGGTATCACTACATTATTACCAGGATTAGGCAACGACGTTAAACTCGACATTGAAGCTGAAGCTGCTAAATAAGTAGAGAATTATATGCTGTTCAGAAATACTGATCATCGTTTTGGTCTCATTGCTATTCTTCTACACTGGTCGATGGCTTTATTGCTCATAGGACTTCTGGCGCTCGGATTAACTATGGTGAATTTGCCCATCAGCATTCAAAAACTTAAGTATTACGGTTGGCATAAAGAATTTGGAATTCTCGCATTGATGTTTGCGACTGCGCGATTAACGTGGCGCATGAGCAACACAACACCTTCGCTCAGTAATTTACCTCGCTGGGAACAATTTGCTGCTCGCTCCGCACATTATGCCTTTTATTTTTTCATGCTTGCTCTACCAATCACCGGATTGTTGCTTACGTGGTCAGCCAATCTTCCTGTTTCGTTTTTCGGCTTGTTTACACTGCCAACATTAATCACCCCCGATGAAAATAAACGACTTTTCTTCACCGAAATTCATGAATGGCTAGCCTACGGACTCATCGCCACATTTTTTTTACACGTTGGCGCCGCACTAAAACATTATTTTATTGATCGTGATGATATTTTACAGAGGATACTAAAACCATGAAAAATACCGCTTTTGGAAAATTATTTCTTATTTCAGGCATTATTTTGTCATCACCTGTGTGTCATGCAAACGTACAAAAATGGCAAATTGTTCCAGATAAAAGCTCGATCACATTCACCGCAACTCAAAATAATGCACCAGTAACTGGGGAATTTAAAGCTTTCTCCGGCGATATTAATTTTGATGTTGAACAATTGAGCAATAGCAATGTGACAATTATTATCGACATCGCTTCCGTAAAAACCTCTTATGCGGACATTGCTAAAACATTAATGTCTCAAGAATGGTTTGATGCGAAAACGTTTCCAAAAGCAACATTCAAAGCGAATTCGTTTAGCAAGATGGGAGAAAATAATTTTCAAGCGAATGGAACTCTGACTATTAGAGATAAATCTACTTCAGCAACACTTAAATTTGAGTTACAACCTGTATCAAAAACAACATCTATTGCTAAAGGTGAAACAACAATTCAACGTTCTACGTTTGGCATTGGAAGAGGCGAATGGGCGAGCACTGACAATGTGAAAGATGAAGTGAAAATTAATTTTACCCTAGCGGCAACGAAGCAATAAAGGGGTCAAGACTTGACTCCATTTACTTTACAATTCTTAGATTCGGTTTTTTAGGGCCCGTACCTGAAGGTGAAGATGCACCAGGTGCATTATTATTGTCCATTGTACTTGGAGAATGGTTTTTTCCGGTTGTCTCAACGTCATCATATTCGTTAGGAGGAAAAACCATTCCACCACCTGTTTCTTTTGCATAGATTGCTGTAATTGCAGGTATGGGAATATACAAATCGCGAGAAACGCCACCAAAACGTGCGCTAAATTGCAACACTTCTTTTCCTAACACAAATTTGTGAACTGCAGATGGCTGTATATCAAGAACAATTTGACCGCCTTTCACAAATTCTTGAGGCACAATAGTGCCTTCGTACAATGCATTCACGGCAATATAGGGCGTAGAATTATTATCGAGTATCCATTCATAGAGCGCATTCAACAAATAAGGACGACTAGGCGACATGTTTTTCTCGCATTTCTCTTTCTGTTTCCGTCAAACTCGCTTGAAAAGTATCTCGTTTAAATACTCGCTGCGCATATGTCGTCAATTGTTTTGCTTGATTACCTAGATCAATACCCAAAGAAGGCAATCGCCACAATAAAGGCCCAATTGTGCAATCAACCAATGAAAATTCTTCACTTAAGAAATAAGGCATCTCAGCAAATACAGGCGCTAAGCTTTTTAAATTATCACGCAATTCTGTCCTGGCTTGCTCTACCGCAGCACCACGACCTGTTTCGATAGTATTCGCTAACTTATACCAGTCACGCTCAATTCTATACAACATCAATCGACTTTTTGCTCGTGCAACAGGATAAACAGGCAAAAGTGGAGGGTGAGGAAATCGTTCATCCAGATATTCCATGATGATATTAGCATTGTATAAAACTAATTCACGATCAACCAATGTTGGTACAGTACTATAAGGATTCAAAGCAATAAGGTCTTCAGGAGGCTGATCAAGATCAACATTTAATATATCAACAGTAACACCCTTCTCGGCCAATACAATTCGAACTCGGTGACTGTGGATATCAGAAGTTCCAGAATATAAGGTCATCACAGAACGCTTCAGCATTGTCATCTCAACTACTCCCAGCAGCTCACGCCGTTGATTGGCACTGCTTCATTAAATAAATAAGGGAAATCACACACCCAAACACTCCATCGTTCAAAAAATAGTAGAGTGTAATATCAAAGACTCAGCCCACTATGACAGTGGGCTGGTAAAAAATTAACGTTTAGAGAACTGCTTACTAGCACGAGCGCCGGGTTTACCCACTTTCTTACGTTCTTTCATTCGACTATCACGGGTAATAAAACCCTTGCTACGCAGAACTTTTTTGAGCGATTCATCGTACTTCACTAAAGCACGCGCAATTGCATGACAAACTGCGCCAGCTTGACCTGTCTCACCACCACCTTTAACGGTGATAATCATATTAAAACGATCTAAAGGAACACTGGCTTCAACAAGCGGACCTCGAACTAGCATACGAGACGTTTCACGAGGAAAGTAATCGTCAAGTGAGATGCCGTTAATCGTCATTGCGCCAGAGCCTTGACCTTCAGACCCTTCGGAAGCTTTAGCAGCCTTCAGCGCTTTAGATGGCCTTAAAAATGCTCTTGCAGTCGCTGTTTTGCGTCGACCAGTACCATAATATTGAATCATTGCCATTACATTGTCTCACTTAAAATCATCGATAACTAAGCAGCTTCTCTGCTGTCCTCTAAAACCCATACCTGTGGCTGTTGCGCCGTATGAGGATGTTCACTACCCGCATACACTTTTAGTTTGCGGAACATCGCTCGACCTAAAGGTCCTTTAGGCAACATACCCTTCACTGCACGCTCAATGGCATGAGTCGGGGCTTTCGCCATCAACTTTTCAAACGTAATTGATTTCAAACCGCCCATATAGCCCGTATGGTCATAATAGACCTTTTTAGTGCTTTTATTTCCGGTAACGCGGACTTTTTCGGCATTGACCACAACGATGTAGTCACCAGTATCAACATGAGGGGTAAAAATTGCTTTATGTTTGCCCCGTAGGCGATGAGCCACCTCAGTTGCTAAACGTCCCAGGGTTTTCCCTGATGCATCGATTAAATACCAACTATGTTGTACTTGCTCTGCCTTGGCATTGAATGTAGACATTTGGCTAAGCGCTCCAATCAAAAATTTAAAGGTTGCAGATCGTACCTCAGTTCCAGCTATTTTACAAGGACTAATTTGACATCGGCATCTCCCAGCGAGGGATTTAGGATTTGGTCGTTTTGGTCACTCGACGCCCTCTCTTCATGGCTGTTGAGAGCTAACTCCTTCTTACTCAAAACCAATACGATAACCGCTATAAATATCGATGTTTTTTTATTTTAGGGGCTGTTTTTTCCTTGAAAAGATGATACTGTTGCCGTTCCTAATTAAGGAGTATTAGGGATCTGATGTCTACGAGACCTTAGATCGCATTGTTTAACATTAACTTGAGAGAGATTTTATGGCTAGCAAAAAACTGTCAGCAGTGAAAGAAGCTTACACCAAGTCAGAAACTTTAGCATATTTAGCAGATTTCACTGGCTTAACCAAAAAAGAATGCGCGAGCGTTCTTGAAGGATTATCTAATGTCATCGCAAAAAGCTTAAGTCCGCGTGCAATTGGGGAATTCACTGTTCCTGGATTAATGAAAATCCGTCGTATTAAAAAACCAGCGACCAAAGCTCGCAAAGGTATCAATCCATTTACTGGTGAAAGCATGATGTTCAAGGCGAAGCCAGCGCGTAACGTCCTGAAATTCCGTGCTTTGAAAAAACTCAAAGAAATGGTGAACTAATCTGGATAGCCCCCTGTACGATACAAAAACAGGGGGCTTCTTGCTCTTCCTTCTATTCCCCAACCAGCCTCAAACAGCATGTCTCACCTTTTGTCATTAAACCTCTTAATACTTTCTTAACTTCCCCGTGCTATTATTCAACCTATTGCTTAACCAATGAACCTTGAAATTACTGTTTATTGGCCCCAAATAGCTTAAAGTAACCAAGAGTTAACAGAGGAGACTCGAAATGCAAAGCAAGACACCAAATTCAAATAATGGCGGAACTCCCAACACAGGCAACCAACCGCCCAACCCTGCAGCAAAAGAAACTAGAAAATCTAGTGATGTCGTTACTGAATTAAATGCTGCCAAAGACCACCTCTACGAACTTGTTCGAAAACTTGGTAACCCGAAAAGTGACAATATCCTTAAGAAGCTAGACGAAGCCAATGAGGAACTACATAACTTTTCTCAAGGCAGCTTAATTAAACAAATCGAAGAACAACATAAAAAATTAAAAGAAGAAATCCTTGCCGAAGCTAATCTCGAAACAGAAAAACAAAAACAAATAGCAAGTGACGCTTTACAAAATTACTTCAATAAACGCATAGAGCTTGCTCGCATTCGTCAGCAAGAAATTAATCAAGACGACAAACAAATGATGGATGCTGCAACGTATGTGTGCAGCTACTTTGATACCCCAGAAGGTATTCGTCAACACGCGATTAGTGAAACTAATGAAAAAAAACGAAGTGAAACGATGAATAAAGTTATTTCTGAACTGGGAAATAAACACAATCATATCCATCGGGCTGAAGGTACATTCTTCAAGACAAAACATATTGTCAAACTTGAAAATGGCGTCTATACCTCTGAATCACCCGTTGATTTAGCGATGACAGTCAAAGCGCATGGTCATAATGATTTCGAATTTTCAACAGGATCAACTGAAAAAGGCGGTTGGGTTCTCCGTCAATCGATTAAAGAAATGCTCAAAGTTGGCATTAAAGATATCTCGTTGACCAAAGAGCTCCGAGAAAAAATGTACACACCACGCCGAGCGAATAATTTTGCTGATGCAATCTTAGAAAGTCGTCGCACGCTCAGTTATTTCGAAATGGAAGACCTAAGACAACTTGAGAGAATTTGTAACGCCAGCCGATCTGCGTATAACGACATCAAAGGAAATAATATATTTGATGAGAAAGGCGACATCAAAGCGGATGCCAAATGTGCACCAGCAATCATTCATCAAGCGAACACCTTTATGCGTCTCACCGATGATAAAGATCGCCTCGCTTACTTAGAAATTCTTTTCCCAGTTAACAAGGAAATTCAATATACTCAGCTGGTCAATGAGCTAGAATCTAGAGTTCCAAAAATTAACATCGACGGCTTAAGCCCTAAAGACTATTTCGAACAAAAACTGATGTGGCGATGGAATCGAAGCGCATTCAGTACTGTATATAATGCCGAGCAGAAAGCGGCAGAATTCAATAAAGACACAACCGATACACCCAGTCGTAAAAATATTTACCTGGAAGCTAAAGATCCAAACTTGCTTTCAAGGCTAGCTAAATCCGATAAATTAACTACTGATAATCGCGTTGAACTTGTTAATACCCTTTTCGATAATGCTCAAGAAGGAAAATCCAATCAAGTAGCATTTTATACGCATCCAATCCTGAGAGCTCGCTCAGTGAGCGGCGATGATATGAAGAACTTCATCGACAGAACACTGCCATTAATCAAACATCTCGTTATTAAAGAAAATAACGTGATTGATTATCAAGCGACTACAGAACAATGCACTAGGTTGATAGCAGGTTTACGTCAAAAAGCAAAAATAATTTTTGCTGAAGAAATTCGAGCTAACAATCCTAGAGCATTCGAAAATTTCTATAAAAATAAATTACTGCTCGATAGCCTCGAAAAAGAAACGCACAAGTACTTACATGATGATCTGACTGATAAGCAAGTCACAGCAGAAATTGGTGCAAATGACCCTCAATATGGCGTAACACTCGAAAGCAAAAGAGATGAATTGAAGCGAAAACTCTCTAAACCTTTTACTGACTTAAAGAACAACCCGAACGATCCTGAAGCAGCGGCCACTTACTTTATTACCTACCTTCATCCTGAACTACAACTGAGTGAATGGTCAAAATTAAGCCCAGCCGATGGCGATGGCGATGCTGAAAAAGCAAGTAAATTAGAATTACGCGCTCACATTGTAAAAGCATTTTTAGTCACTCACCAAACTAGCAATTCTCCAGTCAGCGCTGATTACGTCAACAAATTCCTGAAACCATTAATGCAACAACTAACCCCAGGGGAATCGAAGGAGCTAGCAACAAAACTTCAAGTCCTTTTAGGATTAGCGTCAAATGGTTGCAACAAACAACAAAATGATGCCATTAATTTGGTGCGTGCAATGTTTAATGACAGATCAGCCATCGAAACATTGAGCCCCGAAAATCTTTTCAAAGCGTATTATTTACTGCAGAACACTTCAAAGGCAAAAGCCGACGCATTGAAAGAACGCATCCAGTTCCTTCTTGAAGACAAACCCTCCAATTTGTTTACTGGCTGGATGTTCAATCGCACTTTTGATGCAGAAATGAAAGACTTGTTATTCTCTGCTAATCAAGATAAAGCCGTTACTCAAGAGATTATTGACGAGCTCAAAGCTGACAGTACACTGAAAGAAGGCTCTGACTTAGACATCTATATTCAGCGTCTTGATCAGATGCAAGGTAAACCGCCAGCTGCCGTCGCTAACGAAGAGGATCTCGATATGAGCGCTGTTCACAGTGGTGATGAAGATACTGATTCAGAATCAGTGGGAATGAGAGACAGATCCCACCATGATTTCGATGAAGAACATACCGCACCGAGACCAACCTTCGTTGGTGTCGATTAATAGCCGCTAATTTCACAGTCATAGCGTACTCTCACTTGTAGTGTACGCTGTGACATTTTTATTGTATCCATGAAGGAAATCGTTCGTGACACAATTTGCCACTTTAGAATCTCTCTCTATTCCTGGCCCTGCAGGAAATCTCGAAACCGTTATTGAACATCCAGCAAAACCTATAGAAAATACTGTCGCAATTATTTGTCATCCTCATCCTTTGCACGGCGGAACGATGACGAATAAAGTGGTAACAACGTTAGTAAGAGCCTGTCAACAACTCGGAGTTATTGCAATTCGATTTAATTTTCGAGGCGTGGGCCAAAGCGAAGGTCAGTATGATAATGCTATTGGCGAGCAAGACGATTTAAAAGCCGTCATCGCTTGGGCGAAAAAAAAATATCCACACTGCAGGCTCTGGTTAGCCGGATTTTCATTCGGATCGTACATCGCTGCAAAAGTTGCCAGTGAAATACCTGTCGAACAACTCATTACCATCGCACCTCCGATTAATCGTTTTGATATTCGTTCACTACCCCCATTAAACTGTCCGTGGCTTATTGCGCAAGGCGATTTAGATGAAGTTTTTCCTGCTCAAGAAGTGTTTGATTGGCTAGAAACTCGATCAGAAAACTTTCAGCTCATCCGAATGCCCGATGCTGGACATTATTTCCACGGCAAACTCATTGAGTTACGGGATAGTATCATTGAGAAGCTTACATTGAATTCTCACTAATCTACTACTATACTTGATCTAGACTACGGATAAGTGAAGGACATATGCCAATAACGGATCAAACACCCGATGAAGACGACTTAATGGCCCTCGCCACAGGCGTGTGGGGTCAAAGAGATC
The DNA here is from genome assembly GCA_019748175.1 of Gammaproteobacteria bacterium. NCBI lineage: Bacteria > Pseudomonadati > Pseudomonadota > Gammaproteobacteria > Gammaproteobacteria bacterium. The sequence goes on along the minus strand of JAIEPX010000014.1, from coordinate 36,342 downwards.
AAGGGATATTAGTTGATAGCATCAACCGGGCCATTAGCCCAGAAGATATTGCGTATCTGCGCAAATACTGTCCGTTTATTCAAATTCTCAACATCGATGCAACATTTGAACATTACACCAAAGTCAATTTTATTACTGCCAAATCAGGCTGGACTATTCAAGATTTAGATGATGGGCTGTGCACTTCCATCGGACCTTTTATGTATGGTGGTTCGAATAGCCCACCATTAGAGAATCTTGAAACTCTTGATATTGAACTGCTCAAAAAATTTGTCAATTCAGGAAAAGGCACCGTAATTAAACAAGCTTTTGACACTGCACACGAAATGGTTGAACTCATAAAATCTCGTTGGAAAGGTGGCATAGAAATTATTGCTGGAACAGATTTAATGAAATGGGCTATTTGGGTTGCAGCAGAAGAATATAAATTAAAAGTGGTAGGATACGTGCCAACAGAAGAAGACAAGAGAAAACGTGTACGCATTGCTCATCTTGCCGCACAAAAAGCCATTACTCCAAAATCGCAAAGAACCTAATATATTATCGGACAGCCACTGTTTGCGATTCTTTAGGCATTTCTTTTTGATGTGCAACTTCAATCGCTTGACGAACACCATCAAAAGATCTTATCCAGGGCTGCTGTCTTTTCACAGCATCTGGCAATTTCAACAAAGCGGCTTTTGCATCATCAGCATTTTGATAATTTCCATAGACTAAAACATACCAATCTTGTTGATTTAATTTAGTATGATAATACATTGCTTCGGCAAGATGATTTTCAGCAATAAATGTATCCAATAATTGTGGAGCACGAACACCCATAATTTGAATCGTGTAACCTTTAGCACCCATTAATTGCAACTCAGTCCCAGTAATAGAATCTGTCATAGCAACAGAAGGTTTCACCGCTTCAGTTTTTACCGCATTGGATTCTGTAGAGGATTTATTGGCTAAATATACATTTTCATCAGCCAACTTAGCTCCTGCGCATAAATGTTGATTATGTACTACAGGCATACTAAATGACTCATCGTATTGCTCTGCTTCGCTCAACTCAGTTCCTTGCAAATGATCAACAGCCGCTGCGATCGCGGCACGAACATCAGGACTTAATTGCCCACTATTAGCCGCAGCGGCATCAGTAGCATCAGCAACAGATTCATCATTAAAAGCATCTTGATTTTCTAGATGCGTTTTTTCAGTCGTAGTATTCAACGCAGAATGCAAAGCGGAAATTTCACTGGAATGACTATGATGCATTGGATAAAATTGCCACATTAACAAAAACAAAACGACTAAAGATGTTGCGCCAATCAGTTTCATTTTATACCCCTGTAAATATTGAATGAATGGAACAGAATGCTCTTCAGAACGGTGATCAAACTTTACTGAATCCACAAAAACCTGTTGAGCAACTCGATTGATTCGCCCTGGGAATCCACCTGATAACAAATGAATTTGTTTTAGCACGGCAGAATTAAATGGAAATTTTTGATTTGCGTTTGCTTGAGAAAAACGAAACTCTAAATATTCACGGATTTCTTGCAATGAAAGCGGCTCAATGTCTAAGCAAGGAACTTGACGACTTGGAGCAAAAGAATCCAGCATATTCATCACTGTTTCTTGCAACTGAGATTCGCCCACCAACACGACACGAAATTGAGATTGAGAAAGATCCTGTGTAAACAATAAATGTAAAAATCGCATTAGCGTTTCACGAGGCAAACGATGGGCATCATCAATAAACAATAATTGCGAGCCGATTTCATTCGCAAGAAGACCCAATTGATATAGCACCTCTGGAATACCCGCGCCTGCTCGAGGTTCGAGTCGACTGTCAGCGTAACAATCAAGAATTAAGTGATCCACATCATGATGAGGCTGCGCTTCTATATAATGGATACGCGTGGAATCATTTTGCAATTGAAGAAAATGTTTAATGAGTGAGGTTTTACCTGACCCTACAATTCCGGGCATCAGTAACAAAGGGTGTGAGCCGGCACGAAAGGCCTGCAAGAAACGGAAATGCTCTTCCCATTGCTTAACAGGATAATACAATGAATGAGAATCATCGAATGGCGAACGCTCGATTCCAAGCTCGCCTAATTGACGGTTAGAATCTTCCATTTCTCGTGAGCCTCTTATCCCACACACTCCATCAAATTGTGCACTCATCCTGTGCTACCTCAGTATCAAATCTCTATCCTTATTTTCAACAGGGGGTAAATCCTTGATGAAAATCCTGGTACGGACACGCAATCCTACGTGTAGAGCTTGATTGTAGCCCCTGTTTTACCTAAGTCAATGGCTAAAGCACCCGTCGGTTAAGGATTTTTGATGTTTGAGTCACTCAATGCCTTAATTTCATAGTTGCTGATTTTATAACCGGGAGATGCTTCCTTTCATATATTTAGGGGTGAGTATCACGATTCTCTCCCCTAGAACTCCTCATCGTGAAAGGATAACCTTCTCCTTTCATTACTATAGTTGTGGGGAAGAAAGGAGATGAGGAGAAATGAAAACCACTAACTCTTTTCTAGAGCGATGTTTGCTTTGCCATCGGAATAATTGACCCAAAACCGGAATTTGAGATAAACCAGGCAGTTGCTCAATTTGGCTCGATTCTGTCACGGTGAACAACCCGCCTAGCACAACGGTTTGACCGGCTGAAACAGCCACTTCCGTCGTCAAGGATTGAGTTTCAATGGCTGGGGTTCCCTGAACGTTTAAAGTACTGACTTTGTCATGATTGACCTCTAAAGCTAAAAGTAATCGATGATCAGGCAAAGACCGAGGCCGCACTTTCAACCGCAACACTGCTTTTTTGAACACGGCGTTAGTTGCACCACTTTTGGTTTTTTCTGAGTATGGGATTTCTGTGCCTGCTTCAATTACAGCCTCTTTATTATCTTCAATTAACAAATGCGGTCGGGCAATAATGGCTCCTTTGCCTTCTTCTTCTAATGCAGACAATTGCAACGCTAAAATTTTTCGATCTAAAACACCAATTTGCACCGTCGCCAAACTATTATCATTAGGCATGTCCATCATTAATTTATCCCCGAACTTATTTTTATTATATGATGCCGCCCTGCGCCATTGAATCCCCAACTCATCAATAACACTACTTTCCACATTCACAATATAAGCCACCAAGTCAATTTGAGATGAAGACACATCCCAGTGCCGTAAATATCGCTGCGCTTTTCGCCATTTCGACTCTGTTAAATACAACCAGATTCCATTTCGTAAATCATCTATTACGATCGACTCTTCACCACCCAATTTACCCAATGAATTGGAAAGCAAAGTTGAAACTCGAGCCACAGGTTGATGAAGAAGTGGGCACCAATGCTCTTCAATTTTTTCTTTAATGATCACGGAGTCATTATCAGCCCTCATCTCAAAAGGATCTTTTGCAAAAGTTACTTCACTAAATAAAATTATCACCATTAAAAAAAATTTCAAAAAAACCTCTTCACCTAACATCAATTGGAAGCAACCTCTACATTCAAAATCAACTTCAACCCTCGAGTATTTTCATCATGATTTAAGGTCATTGAACGAAAATCCAAACTATCGCTGTGTTTAGATAAATTTGAAAAAACACACAAAGCTTGAGAGTAATTTAACTGCGATGCTAGCGTTAAAATTGGCCTTCCATGGCCGCCTGAAGAACCATTAATATCCGAAATTGAATATCGCAGAACCCCACACTCACGACAAAAATAACTTAAACTCAATGAAGGACTCAAAAATCCACCTTTAATTCCTAAGTTTTTTTCAAATTGAGCCACTTTCACTTTCTGAGCCCCTCTTAGCGCATCACACTGCTCAATAATTTTTTTCGTCTTCATTAGTTGTTTTTGTAAATCACGCTCAGACAACAGCAAATTTTGATAATCTTGCAAAGAGTCTCGAATGAAAATGTAATATATTAGTAGAAAACTAACTATCAACACCAACGCTTCACTGACTTTTTTATGGTCAACGAACCACTCTTTAACAACAGCCCCCTCTATAATAATCACAAACACCTCTTAACAAGTTACCTTAGCGATAAATTCAATCTGAACGAGATTTTGATCATTATCAAAATTAATTTTTCTCACCTGTATTTGCGTTAACCCACTCAATAAAGTTAATTTTCGTAACAATTCTTTTAAATCCATTACCTGTCGAGTAACAATTAATAAGCCCCATCCACCTGATTGAACTTTTACCTCTTCAACACGCGCTGATTCAGGCAAAATATCCCCTAATTTATTAAGCCATGCTTCATGACAAGAGAAATGTTGACGCCACAACTGTTTCTGTTCCAATATTTTCAGTCTTGTATTTTGATCCTCTACAATTTTCTCAAGAAAATTCTGTTTCTGAACACTCTCATTCAATGCTTTTTTTAATAAAACAACTCGCCTTTCTACTTGATGACAATGCCTCAAAACATAAAATCTCCACCCCACTGCTAATATCAGTAACACACTCAAACAGATTACTATATGCACCACAATTTCACGTCTGTCATTTCGACGCCATTCTTCAGACCAAACAAGTAAATTAATTTTGTTCATCACAACGTCACATTACCTATGTGAGTAATTAAAATAATCGCGTAGTACTACGCAATTGACATCCGCTCTTTTCAGCAAGCAAGAAAGAGTTAACCGATTTAACCGAAACTCCGAATAGCTCTCTAACTTTACCAAACAGCTAGTACCTGCTAAAATCCACCCCTTGTTAGTTAAAGATTATTCTGGAAGTACAAAATTGAGACGACTGTTCACCGCTTTGCTGAGTTTGGGTTTTACGTTACTGGCGATGTTAATTTGCATCTATCTTTACATGTACATTCGCCTACCTGATGTCAAAACGCTAAAAAACGCCCAATTTGAAGTCCCTTTACGTATTTATTCTGCCGACGGCAAGCTGATAGGTGAATTCGGCGAACAACGACGCACGCCCATCACAATAGATCAAGTCCCTAAAGAGCTAATTTGGGCAATACTGGCAACAGAAGATCAACGCTATTTTGAGCACCCCGGGGTTGACTTAATTGGCTTGGTGCGCGCTGCTATCGCAGTGGTTACTAGCGGCCATAAATCTCAAGGCGCAAGCACAATTACTATGCAAGTCGCTCGAAATTTCTTCCTCACGAGCGAAAAAACCTACGGTCGTAAGATTAATGAAATCCTGCTCGCGATAAAAATTGAAACCTCTTTTAGTAAACGAAAAATTTTAGAGCTCTACTTAAACAAAGTTTATTTAGGTCACAGAGCTTACGGTGTCGCTGCTGCGTCTGAACTCTACTATGGCAAACCTTTGGATCAACTGACGCTTGCGCAGCTCGCTATGATTGCCGGCCTTCCTCAAGCTCCTTCGCGCGATAATCCGATCAGCAACCCTAAAGCAGCGCGCGATCGTCGTAATCACGTGTTACTGCGCATGCTTGAAAATGGACATGTTAGCAAAGCCAATTACAAGAAGGCCATTGCCGAACCCATGACGGCCCAATATCATGATCATGACCAAGCTATCTCACTCGCAGCACCTTATGTCGCTGAAATGGTTCGGGCAACCGTTGTAGATGTTTATGGAAAAGAAGCTTACGGTTCTGGTTTGAAAGTATACACCACGATCAATTCCAAAATGCAGCAAGCCGCCAATGGCGCTATGTATAACGGATTGATGGGATATGAACGTCGCCATGGTTACAATGGCGCCCTAGAAAATTGGGGTCCTCACAAAGGAAAAAATTGGGACAAATGGCTTGATCAACTCGAAGACCTCGAGGGATACCAAGACTTAGTACCTAGCGTCATCACAGAGGTGGCTTCACAAAGCGCTACGGCCTTGCTAGCGACTGGCGATCTAGTCACTATTCCCTGGGCAGGACTTTCATGGGCACGACCCAATATCGACGATGAATACGTGGGCAAACTTCCCGACACGGCATCAGATGTTGTAAAACCGGGTGACGTTGTTTATATACGCCATACCGGCAAATTCTGGGAACTCACTCAATTGCCTGAAGTTGAAGGCGCGCTGGTTGCCATGAACCCTAAAAATGGCGCCATATTGTCGTTAGTGGGCGGATTTTCTCACCATCGCAGCAATTTTAATCGGGCTACTCAAGCCGAACGTCAACCTGGCTCCAGTTTTAAACCCTTTGTTTACTCAGCCGCTTTAGCACATGGTTACACACTGGCCTCGATTATCAATGATGCCCCCATCGTATTCCACGATAAAAACAGTGAGGATGAGCTCTGGAGACCTCAAAACGACAACCAAAAATTTTACGGCCCTATGCGTTTGCGCGCCGCACTTACTAAATCACGAAACCTCGTCTCAATCCGATTACTTAATGCGATGGGACTGAAATACGCCATTAATTATTTGCACCATTTTGGTTATTCTGATGCCCAATTACCTCGCTCACTAACCCTAGCGCTAGGTGCAGGCTCAATCACCCCCCTACAGCTCGCGACTGGTTATTCCACCTTTGCGAATGGCGGTTACCGCGTCAAACCGTATTTTATTGACCACATTGAACGCGAAAATGGCGAATTAGTTTATCGCGAAAATCCGGTCACTGTGTGCGAAGATTGCATCAGCGATGAAGAAACTGACTCTGCAGAAAAAAGTAGCGATAATTCAGGGGCTCTTCCAGCGCCCAGAGTGATTACTCCACAAAATGCGTACTTAATCACCAGCGTACTTCAAGATGTTATCACTCAAGGTACAGCTCAACGAGCTATTGCATTACATAGAAGCGATATTGCCGGTAAAACAGGAACAACTAACGATCAATTTGACGCCTGGTTCGCGGGCTTTAATCAAGACGTCGTTGCGACCGTATGGGTCGGCTACGACCAACCTCGTTCACTCTATGAGTTTGGCGGACAACTCGCCCTGCCGATCTGGATGGACTTTATGCAAGTGGCTTTAGCTGGCAAACCCGATCTTAAATGGGATCAACCACCTGGACTAGTCACTGTTCGCATCGATCCACAAACAGGCCTCTTAGCTTATCCTGGGCAACCCAACGCAATCTTCGAAAAGTTCCTCGAAGAAAACGCCCCTACAGAACAAGCCAGTGCCTCACAAGCCACTAAAACAGTCTCTGAGAGCACCACAGAACTAGAGCCAGAGCCAGAGCACCTGTTTTAAATCTGTATTCACCTTTAAGTGCATAAACCATCTAATGATTAACACTGCTTCGCTGATTCTGCAGCCTATAATTTGCTAAACATTAATAAAAAATATTAAGATTGATCTTATTTTAAAAGTATGTTATTATAAAAATGTACTAAATTTCATCATAAGGAGCTTGATTATGAAACGACGCATCCCTTTGCTTTCTTTAATCCTACTAACTGCCCTCAACCTCTCTTCAGCAATGGCAAGTACTGCTGCGATAGATACCGACAGAACTCCGCTAAACAAAGTTAAGATCATAAATAATACAGCTAAAGACATAGGCTACATCATTATTTCTGCATCAACCAATACAGATCTTTTATATGGCGTAAAGGCTAAAAAAAGTGATACGTATCATGCCAAAGCCACAGGAGATGTTAATGCTACTGTAAAAGTTGCACTGTGTGGGAAAATTAACAAAGTCACGGGCGTCTGCAGTCAGTTTGTTGCAAACTCAGTGAAAAACTGCGTAGGCGAAGCACGATACGATTTTTACAAGGTCAAATCTGTAAAAATAGATTCATTAGATTCTTGCATCATCACATGCAATGATGGTGATAAGGCTTCCTGCGTAGTTAATTAATTTGAATCTTTAGAAAGGGGCTGGCCTGAGATCGAGTAATTAAAATAACTCGCTTCCTTAGGATTCAGCCCCTTTCATTATCTAAACAAGCCTTCGCTCGACAAGCCACTAAAACAGCCTCCGAAACCAACCCCGAACAAGTGCCAGAGCATCTATTTTAAACCCGCCATCTCCTGCTTAAGGATTTTGGGTGTTTTTTGTCTCTCAATGCATTGAAGCTCTTCTAAAGCCTTCAATGCAAATGTTTTCACTTTAGCGGGAACTGCTGCTTAACCCCCAAACGCTTCATTATGTTCTATAATTACACTATAAGGACTGTAATGAGGTTATTATGCGGGATTCAAGTTTAGATAAAATGATTGAAGCGGGCTTAGCTAGCAGTGCTGAATTCACTGATCAACTGAGTAAACTATTTATAGCGTATAGATCAGAGGAAGGGATAAACCCTGTAGGTCTGCTTGAGAAAATTAATGTTCGATTAAATGCTACAGCAACTCTAGACCCACGTACTTATCAAAATTTAACTACGACATTAGCGACTCCGATGGACGATCCGAGCGCCGCCTTCGAAACCGCAAAAAGCAGACTAGGTTTAAAACAAAACGTTGATACCAGGCTTGCACTAGAACACATGAAATACGAAGTTCTTGCTTCAATGCTTAGTTTTGTTGTCAATACTCCAGCTAATGAGAAAAGCCAAAGGATTATTGATGCAATATACATACACGGCTCTGAACAAGATCGCGCTTTATTAACGTCCATTGGAAAAAAGGGACAAACTGGAGTTGTGAATCAAACTTGGCAAGCTTTTACCGGACTTGTTGGTATGTCAACTACCCCAACACCAGCTCAAATTATGACCACAAAGCAAAGCAAACAAAATGAAATGGCCAAATTACTCGCGGGGACGCCCAAGGAAAGCGACAATATTCAAGATGCTCTTGATCCATTAATAAACCGACATGGTTACAGCATTATCTTAGCTTCACCTGAAGGAAAACCCGAAAAAGGAAAAATCTATCTCGAAAAAATTAACAGTACCTCTATAAAATATACCGTGCTCGATCCACACGGCAAACCTCAAGAAGGTACCGTTTCAGTTAATCAACTCGTCGGTGAAGGAACAGATTCACAAAAATACAATCGCCGTCGTCGAATAGAAGAAATCCTACGCGGAACACTGGAAAAAAAAACGTGTGAAGAAGAAATATTACCCGGTATTTTAAATATAGCCATCAATGCTGGTCATGCACACATTGACTTTAGTTTTGTAGATAAAATTGAAAATAAAAACGTGAAAAATATTTTTAAAGCGGTTGAAGAAATCACATTCGACAATAACAATAAATTTAACACGCCGGAATTACTTAAAAAAGTTAGCCATAAAGATCTTCCTAAAATTGCGGCCGAACTTGAATTACTAACACATTTTATCTTTAGTTTACGATACTCGATTGAGGTTGTTGGTGATACACTATCTTCAGACCAAAAAGCCATTCTCTATCGTCAACTCGATATCTTAAGCACCCTAGTTTCACAAGCTCAAGAGAATATAGTTGGCGCGATGATTCAGAGACTCGAATTATTAGATCCCGAAGTCCTTAAAAATCTTAATCCCTTAGAATATGACACTGAATATTACTGCGATGAAAAAACACAAACAGTTTTAAAAGCCGATAAGATTACTCCAATGCCGGACATGCTCGCACGACTTCAACATATTAGCACCACAGACATCATCAAGTATCTTATTTATATAGCCAAAACAGGTAACAATGAACAATGTGCAGCACTATTTAAGGTTCTACCCGATAAAGTTAAAACCTCTAGTGAATTTTTAACAACATGGTTAGATAATAAGCTAAGGGAGTGGAAACTCAATTTTCCTGAAGGAGAAAAGAAATTTCTATTAGAATTCATAGTTGCACATAAAAATTTATATCAGTCCTCCAAAGACGCAGAAAAAGGGGAAATGACAATCTCACAAGATGATTTTGTTAGACTCTGTATTCTCCTCAATACAATTAATTCATACACCAATAAAGATGCCATGATGAAAGTGCTCCAAGAAGCCAACAGCAATGGTTATTTTGAAAATCGTGAAGACTATAAATCATTTTGTGAAATCTTCTCACCAACAACCGCCATGGGCGCTGCATTATTTAATCGACTGATACCTCATCTCGGTGAAAGTGACTCCATCTTAAGCCTCATAATCCAAATTAAACCTTTAGAAAATGATCATATTAGAATGGAAATAATTACTAAAATAATGGAGCAATATGGGGTTAAGGGAACTCTAACTAACCTAGACTCAATATTGGTTTTCACGAATCATGAAAAGGGCTCAACTTTTGCTTTAATGCCCAATTCTTTCTTAGAACAATGCTTGGAAGAAAATCAAGATTTAGACTCCTATATAGAAACAGTCGTTCGTGTAAATGAAGTAGTCAGCGAAATGCCTTTTATTGCTTTCCTGGGTAATTATTTAAAACCTAAAGAGATACAAAATCTTATAGGAGTCGAAACACAAGAGGGAGAAAATTTAGAAGAAATCTTACAAAATGCTAAAACGCATCTCGGAGAAAGCAATCTACGCTACGCTAGTAAAATGTTAAAAGAAATGCAAAAAATGAAATTAATTAAGGCTAACAAAGAAGGAGTCACTGACGCAGCGAAAGCCGTGTTAGCCATAACTCAAATTACCAATAATCTTCTCAAAAATTTACCTTCTTACCCTGAAAAATCAGAGGATCTAGCAGCCCAATTCGCTGATCTACTCACGGAATTAGCATGGTTTAAAAAAGACTTCGGTGATAATCCGCACACTCGTAGCGCACTACATCACTTACTCAGAAATCTGTGCTCCGATAGCAATCTTAATCTTCTTGTCGAAAATATTGAACCATATCAGAGAGAAGATCTTCAATTTTTCTTGGCTGCTTTAAGAAGAATGGAGATTCATTCAGAGCTAGAAGTTAAACCAGAAGCAACACCTTCTACAGGGCTAGTTATCGATATCGAAATGGAAGATAATCGATTTAGCACGGATGAACAAAACACACAACTCGTGGAAGGGGCCTTCCAATCCGCTGATGCTTATCAAGTACTTCAAAAAGCTTTAGCCGCTGAAAAGACAGAATCAGAAAATAAGGCTCATGAAGAGTTACCGCAAGAAATCTCTCGCTTAACTGATGTTGCAACTCGCCCAGGTCATCGCCCGATAGAAACGATCAAAATTATACATTCATGCAATAAATTAAGTTTAGGTAACAATTTAAAAATTAAATTTATCCATTTTCAAATCGCCGTTCTCGCATTTTTAGAGGTCTTTAAAAAATATAAACCGAGGCAAAACCTAATAGCGGAATTAGTTAATAAAATCCAGGCACTCAGGGCCGGAAAAACATCTGATCAAACTGCGCTAGATCAAACTCCACTATCAGCTCCGGATGAGGAAGGCATTCGAACAAAACCAGAAGATCGCCCACCTCCGCCCACTGAATCACTAAAACCACCCGGAGCTAAAGAACGGCCCGTTCCTCCAGATTATCAAGCACCGGAACCACCTGTTGATGGTGATGTTACACCTAAACAATAACTGTCGGCGTCGCGTCTTGAGTTGTTACAGGCTGCCACAAACAACGCCGCAGAAGATAAATAAACCAAACCAATGATTATTGAGAAAGGCTTTGAAGCATTTCTGTGGATCACGTGTTGAAATCAATTTTGTTTGGTATAAAGTTAATGCGACAGCAAGCATCCAGAAGGGATAAAAAAGTAGCGATAGTTTTTGTTGTAATGAAAACAATAATAGGTCAAGCAAAACCAAGCTATGCAAAACAGTGACAAATAACACGTCATAACGGTGTAATTTTATAGCCGTAGATTTTATTCCAATTTTCAGATCATCTTCACGATCAACCATGGCATAAATAGTGTCGTAGGATAATGTCCATAAAAATGCGATGAAGAATAATGCAAAAGATTCCCAAGATAATGTATTACTGATTGCAGTATATGCCATCAACACGCCCCAAGAAAATGCAATGCCTAATATTATTTGGGGCCAGTAAGTAATTCTCTTGGCAAACGGATAAAGAATCATTAACAGAATAGCCAAAAAAGACATAATTATTGTGAACCCATTTAAAAAAAGAACGCAACAAAATCCAATGATACTGAGCAGAATAAATAAACCTAAAGCTTCAACCAATTGAACACGGCCAGTCACCAAAGGTCTTTTTTTCGTGCGAGAAACATGACCATCAAAATTTCGATCAGCAATATCATTCACTACACATCCCGCACTACGAGTAATTATAACACCTAAAATAAATATGACTAAAATAGAAATTGGCGGAGTTCCTTTTGATGCAAACCATAACCCCCATAATGTAGGCCACAGCAATAAGAATATTCCAATGGGGTTTTTTATACGCATTAATTGCAAAAATGCAGAAACTTTAGTTAACGCTGATGAGGTCATTTCAGATTCTCTGACTGCGCCACATATTTTTCCATATGCGGAGAAAAAACCTCTAACAGCACTATCGCACCACTTGGAAGATAAAATTGCGACCGTCTTGCCCACATAAATTCTGGGCATTGTTTAAAAGCATCAGCCGCTACTTGATATTCACGATGCCCTGGTAATAAACATGCAATACTATAATCACTTCGCGAAATCCTGGGGTCACCAAATAATATTTCACCGAGCGGTCGTTGCCCTAACCCTGTAAATTTCTGACCGTGTGCTCTCACTACATCTATTGGAAAAAAAGATCGTGCATAAATCCAGGGCACATTAATTCCATGCAATATAACTTCTCGACCGATTCCCCAGACATTTTCTCGTAATAATATTTTTCTTTCACTTTCATGAGGTTTTTGCCACGAGTGATCTAAAATAGTTACACTCATTTGATCATTACTAAGCTCTTTTATTGTTTTAGTCATGCTACCCGCATCAAAAAAAATTTCTCGGAAAAGCAAAGACATTTCTTTGTTACACAAAAACTGAGCGGGATAAAAACGCGCTGGTAAACTACTATGCGCTTCTGGTTTAGGTGGACATTTCTTCAAATAGGTAACCATATCTCTTACTGATCCAATAATCGAGCGAGTATTTACTATAACCACGCGTCATCATTAATGCCAACAATAGCCCCCAATTAATATGCTGATCTAAGCCCAGCGCACCTTCAGGTGTCCACAAATAATGATATGAAATCACTGCCATCATATTATAGATAAAAAATGCCGCAATGGATACGCGACCACCCAATCCCAAAACGAGCAATACTGGTAAAATTAATTCTGCGCCCGTACCAACAACGGCAGCAATATAAGAGGGCAACAACGGAACATGATATTCGTACTGAAATAACATTAACGTAGTATCCCAGCTTTCTATTTTCGATAATCCGGCAATAAAAAATATTTTAGCGACCCAAAGACGGACCATGAGATCTACAGCAGGCACTAAAAAATTCAATACTTTGAATAAAGGCCGCAAACACTTGGCAATAAACACAATCATAGTCGATCCTTAACCTGAATATTGTCTAAACAATCTAACACCAGCACGCACCACCCTCAATCAAGATCAATAAATAAGACTCTACACTTCAAAAAGATTATTGTATACTGCATCGTTTTTTGTGTGAATAGGGGGAGAACAGGATGAGCGCCAAGCAACAAAAAGGTCAGTATGGGATTCTCAAACCATTCATCATAGTGGGGCTCGCTAGCCTATTCTATGTTTATGAGTTTTACCTGCGGGTCATGCCCAGCGCAATGACCCACGACTTAATGCGTAGCTTCAGCACTGACGCCGGTGGATTAGGTCTCATTAGCTCACTCTTCTTCTTCGGCTACGCCCCCATGCAGATTCCGGCCGGTCTAATGTACGACCGATTTGGCCCCAGAGTGCTGCTCACTGTATCAGTCTTTTTCTGCGGCGCTAGCGCCCTCATTTTTGGTATGACCGATAACTTCTATATAGCGTGTTTCGCTCGCTGGGTAATCGGTTTCACCTCAGCATTTTCTTTCATCGGCGCCTTATTACTCGCCTCTCGCTGGTATCCAGCAAAATATTTCGCAATGATTGCTGGCCTCGTCCAATTTATGGGTAGCATGGGTGCCATAGCCGGCGAAGCTCCGATCGCCATGATCGTTGAGCGCATTGGCTGGCGACCCACCGCTATCTGGTCAGCTGTGGGCGGTCTTATATTAGCCGTGCTCTTAGGGCTCATCATCCGCGATGTTCCCCCTGACCCTATCAACGTCGCCAAACACACGCTCAATACCACTCGTTACAACAACGAATGGCAACGCTTACGTCGTGTCCTAGGTTGCAAACAAACCTGGGCTGTCGCGGTTTACGCTTTTAGCACCTGGACCCCTATCTCAATTTTTCCTGGCCTTTGGGGCGTTCCCTTCATTATGAAACTCTACAATACTTCTGGATCAGTTGCGACCCAAGCCATGATTGCTGCCTGGTTAGGAACAGCCGTAGCAAGCCCCTTAAGCGGATGGTGGTCTAACAGAATCAACAGTCGGAATGTACCTTTAACAGTATGCGCAGTTTTGAATTTAGTCACGTCCATCGCTGTTATTTACTTACCTTTATCATGGCCAATGATGATCATCGCGCTCTTCTTGTTCGGTTGTGCAGCCGGGGCCCAAACAGTGACCTTTGGGGTCATCCAAGATATTCACCCACCTGCTGTAGCAGGAACAGCCGTAGGCTTTAACAACATGGCCGTGATTGCTGGCGGTGTGATACTCATGCCTTTTGTTGGCTATATTCTCGATTACGTATGGAACGGGCACTTAATCAATGGCGTCCATGATTACACCCTCGAAAATTATCGCATTGCACTGCTGATGGTTCCTTTCTGCGGAATCATGGGCTTAATTTCGAGTCTATTTATGATTAAAGAAACGCACTGCTTAGCGCAGTATGAATTAGAACTAACACGTAAATAACAAGCTAAGGGGGCAAGTCTTGCCCCCTTTCTTCCCATCAAGCAGCCCCCCTTATCGTGCCCCCTTAATACTATTTTAAGAATACCCTATTACAATGATCATAATAGTTACAGAGCAACCATCATGTCACCATTTGCAGACAAAGTTAGAAAGCTCATCGCACAATATAAGCAAATATTAAAACGTCATTTGCCCGCACGATCTTTTTCTGCAAAAATAAACACGCTACAAATAAAACGCACCCAATTAAAGCATGCTTCTGACATTGATTTATATTACACAATAGACAGAATTCTCTATGAAATTGATAGCTGGCACTCTAATAAAGATATGGCCTCAAGTGAGTACTCTGGGCTAGACGAATTTAGGGATCATATTAAAAATACTATTCAAAATTACGCCCTAAAAGATAATAAAGTGATCAACCGATGTCAGCATGCTTCTCGTACTTTAGTCGAAAGTATCCAACTATTGAACATGCCTCAAAATGAAAAAACGATTGAAAAGTTAAAATCTAACATCGCCCATTTAAGACAACATGGCCATGAAGAAGAACTGCAACAACTTAGCCACGCACTGCAAAAAATGAAAATATCGAACCTTCATGGCAATTATAATAACAGCCATTTTGCCAATGATTTCGATTTTGAATTTATTGACAAAGATGCTCAACTTTATCATACTGCGCAAAATTCAAAATATGAATAAATACAGAATACATAGCATAATATCTTATGCTGTAATGGCCACTTGTGTTGAGATCAACACGAACTGGGAAATTAAACCTCATCGGAGAAAATAGTATGAAATTCCTAAAAACTACAGTAGCGACAACCTGCACAACTCTGCTTCTTGCAAGCGGATTAACCATGGCTGCAAGCGTACCTAAAGCTGTAATTGAAAAAAGCTCGCACAGCAAATCACTCAGCGGTTCTGCCACAAGCAACATGACTAAACGTGGCAAAACATGGCATTACGGCGAAGTGAACGACAACATTATTTTTGTTTCGAATATCAGTATTGCTAATAAGTCAGGTGGCATTGTTTACTCAAGCGTAGACTTTTTAGGCATGAATATTCATGACGAAGATTACATCACTGCTAACGACGTTATCAATAACATCACCACCAATTTTCAGTTTTCATCAGTACATTTAACACTAAGTGATAGCAATCACATTGTGTTCTTTGATGGCAATGTGTATCCCAATACGCACTTCACCATCAGACGTCTGTACACTGAAATCGCACATGGCGTTCGATCTGCTGAAGGAAAAAGCCAACTTCAACTCGTTCGCGATTAACAGTTAATTATTCTAAAATAAATTTTTTCAAACTCAAAGTGTTATAAGATTTTTCTTTCGCGATGAGGGGTTTTAGGGGAGAGAATCGTGATTCTCTCCCCTAAACATATCAAAGAAAGCATTTCCCGGTTTTATTTTCTGCAATCTTTTTCTAATATCATCACTTTAAATAGCTCACCCATTTCACTGGGAAGCGTTAACATTTTTACCTGATTTGCCAAAATAAATTGTTGCTCTGGCGTTGTCGCAGTTTTTTGCATTAAATCAAGCAGACCATTCTTTAATAAAAATTCAGCTTGTGTTGAATAGCGTTTTACTTTTAACGAGAGCGCTTCAGCGGCTTTGCCTACTGCCGTAAAATCGACATGCGCAGTAATATCTTGAATTCCAGCTAGAATCAGGGGATCCGGATGAGCTCGCTGCTGAAAATGACACATCAATGTCCCCGTATTTCTTTGAGGGTGGTAATATTCTTCGCGTAGAAAACCATAGTCGATAATAATGATTTCGCCTTGATGAAGCGCCTTATCCAAACTACAGATCCAGGGATCAACATTCAGGTTAATTTCAGAATAATAATATAAAGGAAATTCAATATCTAATTTTTGAAGTTCTACGCTTAATTTTTCAGAAGCCGGACGAATTTTCCAAATAAATTCATTATTATCATTGAGCCCCACTACTCTTTCTAAATAACCTTCGCTACTTTTTTGAAAAATACTCACCGGCATTGCATCAAGCACTTCATTCGCAATGATGACGCCATCTAATGAACTTTCAGGCAGAGACTCCAACCAATCCACTCGTGAAAGTTGCTCTGGCGCTATTTCCCCGATTAATTTTTTCTGACGTTCTTGCAATTCTGGACTGACATCTAAGATAAGGTACTGATCTGGTAAACAATCCATTTGAGCCAATGTTTTTAATATTCCAGCAGCAAGACGCCCTGTACCAGCCCCCAATTCTAATATCGTTTTATCCTTATACGTTGACAAGACTTTTTGGCAATATCCCGCCAGACATTGTGAAAAAAGAGGAGAAATTTCAGGCGCTGTAACAAAATCACCGCGTCGACCGATTTTCTCAGTGCCCACGCAATAATAACCAAGCCCAGGAGCATACAACGCTAATTCCATAAATCGTGAAAAACCCATCAAACCTTTTTCTTGAATTTCTTGACGAATTTTTTCTGCCATTTTTTCGGAATGAGACCTGGCTGCAGAATCTACAAGGTCACTGTACCACGCACTCGACATCACTAATGCTCAGTCGCTAATAACGATGGTCGCGTCCGTATAATTTTCAGCCCGACTGTTTCCGCTATTGAGAGCGCATCAGGTTTTCTTAATTCTAAATTCACTGTATATATCGCAGGAGAAAACAACCATAACCATTTCACTATAGCATCAGCCAAGCTCTCGATTAATTCAAATTGAGTTGTTTGCACATACTCACTTAAACCCGTCGCAATTGCTGCGTAATCCAGCGTGTCCGATAAATTGCCTGATTCAGCGGCTGGACGAAGATCTGTAGCCAATAAAATATCTAGCTCGATTGGCTGCAAGGCAATACGCTCATGGGGCAAAACACCAATAATCGTTTTTATCGCTAAATTTCGGATAAAAATCTCATCAAAGCTCATGTACGAATCCCTATACCTTTCTCCAATAGAATCCAGGCCAGAGAATACGATAATACTGTGATCACGAATAATACAATCAATGACCCCACTACATTCACATCTGATTGCCCTAACATTCCGTATCGAAATGTATTGACCATATAAAGCACTGGATTAAAGTGCGATATTATTTGCCAGTGCGTAGGTAGCATTTCAATGGAATAAAAAATACCCCCCAAATAGGTTAGCGGGGTCAATACAAACGTAGGGATGATTGAAATCTGATCGAAATTATCTGCATATAAAGCATTAATAAAACCAAAAATCGAAAATAACGCGGATGAAAGAACTAGCACCAACAACATCACAAAAAAATGCGCGATGATAATATGTGTAAAAAATAAAGAAATCAAAATCACCACAGCACCAATCATCAGACCTCGTAACACACCGCCAGTAATGTACCCCAAAAGAATCACCGAGCTTGTTGCGGAAGATACCAACATTTCTTCAATATTACGAATAAATTTCGAAAGATAAAATGATGTAGAAACATTGGTGTAGGAATTTGTAATGACGGCCAACATTACAAGACCCGGCGTAATATATTGCGCATAACTAAATCCGTGCAAAAACCCAATCCGGTTCCCAATCAAACCACCAAACACAATAAAATATAAACTAGTTGTGATAGCAGAAGGAACTAACGACTGACCCCAAATTCTGAGGAAACGCCGAACTTCACGCTCAGTAATTGTCCGATAGGCTATCCAACTTCGCGAGCTCATGATTTACCATTCTTTGTAAGCAACATAAACATTTCTTCCAGACGATTCACCTTATTTCGCATACTATTTACGCTAATATTATTAGCGGATAAAATTTCGAACACCTCGTTCATGCTGTGTGTCTTTTGCACATCGACCTCCAATGTTTTATCATCAATTTTTCGCATGATTAAACCATCGATCGATGGCAACGCTTTGCAAGGTTCCGCTAAAAACAAAATAAAGCTTTCCATTTGTAGCGCACTTAACAAACTCGAAACGCTCGTATCTGTGATTATTTCTCCGTGATCAATAATCGCAACATTTCGACAAAGATTTTCAGCTTCTTCTAGATAATGAGTAGTTAAAATAATGGTAATACCTTGCTGATTAATACCCTTAATAAAATCCCACATCGAGCGACGAATTTCTAAATCCACACCTGCGGTTGGCTCATCCAAAATTAAAAGCTTAGGTTCATGCATCATAGCTCGAGCAAACATTAACCGACGTTTCATTCCGCTCGATAATTCTCGAACCTGACTATCTCGTTTTTCCCATAAATCCAAGTTTTTTAAATATTTTTCGGCGCGCTGTTTTGCCAGTGAACGAGGAATTCCATAATAGCCTGCCTGCTGCAGTAAAATATTTTCGACTTTTTCAAAAATCGCTAAATTGAATTCTTGAGGAACTAAACCAATCATAGATTTAGCAAAGCTTTTTTGAGAATCTAAATCATGGCCGAAAATTTGCACATTACCAGAAGTTTTGTTGACCAACGATGTGACAATACCGATTAATGTTGTTTTACCCGCACCATTAGGACCAAGTAATGCAAAGAAATCGCCCTCTTGCACTTGAAGACTCACACCTCTTAAAGCTTCAACTTTACTTGAATAAACTTTTCTAAGGTCACGAACCTCAAGTGCTAACATACATACACCGATAAATTAGCCAATTTCTTGTTTTTCACGAATTTCATCGATTGTCTTACAATCAATACAGAGGGTGGCGGTAGGTCGTGCTTCAAGACGTCTAATTCCTATTTCTGCGCCACAGGATTCACAAAAACCATATTCACCGGTTTCAATTAACTCCAATGACTCTTCAATTTTTTTAATAAGTTTTCGTTCGCGATCACGCGTACGGAGTTCTAAGGTAAATTCCTCTTCTTGCGCTGCACGATCGAGAGGATCGGGGAAAATAGCGGCTTCGTCTTTCATATGCCGAACTGTTAAGTCAGCACCTTCTCGTAGCTCCTTACCCCAACTATCCAACAGACCTGTAAAATGAGCTAATTGCTCTTTGCTCATATAAGCCTCATTCTTTTTCAACTTATATGGCTCAAACTGATATGGGCCAGTGATAGCCGACTCTCGGCTGCGTTTCTTTTCAGCCAGCGCTGAAGCACTCGTTTTCGCTGCTGAAGTCTTAGGTTTGCTTACAGCACCTTTACTCGGCGCCGCCTTAGCTGGCTTAACCTTTGACGTCGCTGATGGCGCCTTAGCTTTAGCAGTTACCTTAGATTTAGCAGCCGTCTTAGCAGGTGTTTTTGTTGTTTTCGATGTTTTGGTAGTTGTCTTAGTTGCCATTTATCCCTCCTAGTGGAATCAATATGTAGTTAAATAGCTGAATTTCTTCATCCATATGAACGTTCAGACTATACAGGCAGTTTCGCCAATCTGCAAAACACATGACGAAAACCGAAGCCGTCATGTATATCAAATCAAGTATTAATACGCAAGGATAAGTGTTAAAAAGAGCCTGTCCCTTAATGCTAATCAGGGACACTCCATACTCCAAAAGGCAATTGGATTACTACCTATTTATTGTCCATTTTTTGTCGTTTAATCTCGACCTCAAGGCCTATACCCATTTCCTCACAGTCTTGAGTGAGCCGTTGCAACAAATCTTCTTTCACCTCTGTATCTGATTCTCTTAAAAGCTCAACAAATCTATCATAGATCGGTGAAGCAGATTTTGATCTACTTTCGCCAATATAATGAGTATATTTATCGACAAACTTACGTACCCCTTCAATATTCTCAGGAGAAATGATTGTAAATAAAGAAAAGTTTGAATTAAAGGAAGCTTTCGAAAGAGAGTTTTCGCTATAAACCGCCACCTCATCATAAGAAAGTAATTCTGACAGCCTAGCCGCTAAGTCAGTTCTTGATTGAACAGTAACAGGATTTTGGCTATGAATGAGGAAATAAATCTTATATTTAAACCCATCCAACTTCGAATAACCCACACTAATATCAGAGTCAAACGACTCTCTAGCGGCAGCTTGAATCGCTGCGAGTTTATCCAATGAAGTCAGAGCCGTCATTGCATCATTGAAACCACTCCGATCAAAATTTTCTTCATCTCTATTCATAGCGGACTCCTAAGGTAAATATTAAATCAGAACTGTCTCTATTAATAACGCTTATAACTGGATCTTGATTGAGGCTGCCTATCTTTGCCCTCCCGCTCATCGTCTCTCTTATCCTCATCACCGCCCGGTGGCGAATGACTACGCTGTCTTTCGAATCTAGCTTTAACTTTCCGCCTACTCTCTTGAAGGTCCACCTGGGGATCTCTGCCTGTAGCTCGAGGAGGGCTCCGAGACCTACGATTTCTATTGCCACTATCGCTTGTTCGTTTTATCTCGTCTCCAGCACCTCTATCTCTATCTCTATCTCTATCTCTATCTCTATCTCTATCTCTATCTCTATCTCTATCTCTATCTCTATCTCTGTTTCTTTCCTTATCTCTGCCCCTGTCTCGATCTCTCCCCCTATCTCTGCCCCTGTCACGTTCTAGAGGATCATCTCGCCCTCTCTTAGCACTTGAATCTGTCACATTATCTCTCATACCCTTGGGTTCTTCAATATTTCTTTGGACACCTCGTGTACTAGCGTCTAGTTCGGGCACTGGAATTCTTTTTTTAATTTCTTGAGACTCATATGCTCTAGGTGAATTTTCACCAACTGGCAGCATTACTGCACCGTGACATTCGTTTGCCAAATAATTATTTATTATCGGATATAATCCATTTGTAAAACGAGCTTCATAAGAAAGCACAAACTCTTCTCGTAAGAATTTCACTACATTCATTTTTTGTACATTATCTTGTATGTGAGCGAAATCGTCATCTCGTTTCATATTCAAGTCTCTACAAATTTCGAGAATAGCCCGGAGATGGGGCTTTTCCACCATTACCGGAAGTGCCAAACATTTAACAAGATTTAGTTTAACACTTTCGCAATAAAATCTTTTAAAATCACGAGCACAATTTGAGCCAGCGATATAAGCAAGAAATGCGGCATCAAGATTTCCAACCAACACAAATTGCTTAGCTTTCTCAAAAAAATAGGTCATCGGAGAAAGCAGCTTGACTATTTTAGTGTCTCTTTGTTCTTGAGTACCAGTCTTCATATAACTTAATAATTTTTTACCGTTGGCAGTTCTCTGAAAATTATTTTCATAAGTCTTTACTGCATTATTATCATTAGAAGTCGTTAGAAAAATACAGAAATCACGGATTATCGCATCACCGTCTTCCTTACTCAATGCATGACATGCATCAGCAACAACATTTCTATAGTCTTTAATCGTCTGTAAAAATACTGGTAACTCTTCTTTTCTTATACCCATGGCATCGAGAAGACTGCCCATCTCAATGATATTAAATAGATATTCATATTTTTTATCGAGATTTTGAGCGTAGTTTAAACCCCGAAGTTTCTCAAATAGGAAAGCAAATACTTCAACACTGTTCTTACCGGTAGTCTTTTGTTGATCTCGTACAGCTCTTAGAATAGGTGCATGAATGCAAATATCATCAAACAATGCTTCATTAATAGCCATATTTCCAGCATCTTCACCAACTTGTTTCACAACACTCCCCTCACGATACCAATCTCATATGAAATTATAGCTCATTTTTGGTCTTTTCACATTATAGCTGTTCCATAGGAAAATTTGAGAAGATTTCAAATCAAACTAAATTCACATAGATGGCATCACCACGTGACATCATTACATATGTCAGTATTATTAAAAATACTAGTGTCAGTTTATAAGAACACTCTAGGGATCATTAGAAAAATCAATGCCATAATAAAGTGAATCCAGATCCACTCTTCTTTTAATTGAAATAACCTCACAAACAATTCATAAATTTTGCGATTAGAAAACTCAAGGGGGCCACCCATTATCTTTGAAACTACCAACTGTGACACCCCTGCACGAAGCAACAATACCCATGAAGTCACTTGTACCCAATGAAAAAAGGAAGCAAGAGGTATTTTTAATGCGAATTGAACTGACAGTGAAAGTGTTGTAAAAATCAGAGCAACAAAAAACAAGTTAAATTGCATTTCATGCTTGATTTCTTGCCGCTCTCTAGCCAGCGCATCCTCCAAGTGAGGACGCCTGTCATCTCTGAGATCACCCATCTTTTCTTGCCCTTAAAAAAATTATTTGATAATCACCCAATAAATATTAGTCAGCCAAAATATAAGCTCATTAATGAATAAAATACTCAGCCTCAATAAATAAAAAAAATACCTCAAAATGACTGACAACACGTTCCTCAGTTTAAGCCACTCGCTTGACCATACAATTTCACATTAAAAGCGATTTGACACCCTTACTATAGACAAAATAGCAGATTTCTCAATAATTGCCTGTCCATATGCCTGTAGCACCAATTATGACTAGTAATCAGCCAAACCATTCATTAGTCAGGACCTGACTCCTTTGTCTTTTGTAAGTTTGGGAGCGCCTGTGCGCTGACTTCACCTTTTTCATTAATAGCTATAGCGACATCAGAAAAATGAGAAGCAATTAAGTTTCCTACAGCAGCTCGATCCATCGTTCTAAAACTCAGTGGATTGTTGTGCGTAAAACCTGGGATGATTTTGTTTGCCCAATGAAATGCAGCAACTACATCACTCACTTGATGTCGAAATGACCAAACGTTAAATAAGAGAGCCGGTAAATACGTGACTAAAATAGCGCTTTTAAATGTTTGCTTGTGTAGCTCAAGGAGGCGGTAACGTTCAGGATATTCTTGTAAGGCTTGGTACATGCTTGAAGCAGCATCGGGCGTCATGAGATTTGTCATGGTCATTATACGCGTTAGTAACAGAGCCTCATCTTCGCTTGCATTAATTTTAAGATGTTTTGCACAAAGATTGGCATAAGTAATTGCGGTGCTTATAGAGGGATTTTGAAAATGAAGATCCATCGCTTCATGTAATAAATTCGCTCGCAGCGCAACGCTGTCATCAAAAAAAACTGCGCTATCTAATTTGATGTGCCCATTGAATCCGAAAGCATTAATCAACCAATAACGTTTCCAAAATGATAAAGCTTCAGCTGATAAATTGGCTCGCTCAAAATCCTGAAATGCAGAATTATTTTCCAAATAAAACATGTGTCGCCAATGTTGCTTATCGTTAGGAAAAGCAAAATGAATTAAACGCTGAACATCGGAACTTGCACTTGAATAAGCAGGATACATTTTAGGCACTAACGTCACAGTAAAGCCGCTAAATTGCACGCTATCATAAGGATACTGCTTCGCATATGACGTTTGAGCAAGATAAGCATTGGCTGCCGGTGATAAGGTTACTGCACCAATTAAAACAGCTCGTATTTGTGCATCAATTTCATTATCGTTAATTTGAAATTCACTCAAAACAAGGCGAAAATCATTGTATGACAATTTTTCCGTTTCACGTTGATCCCGAGTAAAAGTTTGGTAACTCTGCCTTACCTGTCCTGGATCATTAATATCAGTTTGCGTAACTAACAGCAACATTTCAATTCGAGTTAATGCGCGTAGTATTTCACGATTGAGATGATTGCTAATATTAACTTTATTATCTGAAGCATCATAAATGACAGAAGCTTGTGGCGTAAACGCTGTATTTTGTTGCACCCAATCCAGTTGTTCAATGATCAGCGTTAATAATTCTTCAGGTAGATTGGATAGCCTTGGATAATGCGTGCTTATCAAAGTTTCCATGTTAGTTAAATACGCGCTACGACTATATTTTTTAGGATCCGAGGGCTCTTGTGAGTCAGCAGTATTCAGCAAAGTCATTGCGCTTACCGCGACTAATCCAGCGAAAGAAATCAAGGATTGTTTTTGAGTTGTGGAATCGGACCTGTAGTACTGATCGTTGAATTTGAATTCATTAAGTGAGCGTTCGTGAGCACGTCTTAAACGAGTCATTACACAATTGATATTTCGTACTCTATCAGCAGCAACACCAACGTATTTTCTAAGCATATTGAAATCATCCCATTTTGGAAGTATTTTTTGCAAGCCCAAGCTCTAACTATTTTATCGCACCCCATCGCCCAGCAAATACCCACTCTGCAGGACCTGTCAACCAAACCTCACGGCCATCGCCCTCCCACTGCACCTCTAAGTCGCCACCCGGCTGTTTAACGGTCACTGCGCCTTGACACCAACCTTGAGAAAGAGCAATTACAGCAGCCGCACAAGCCCCACTGCCACATGCTAAGGTTTCACCTACACCACGCTCGAAAACTCTCAAATGCAGAGTATTTTGCTCAGCGGAATTAATATTCAAAAAACCCACATTAACTCCTTCGGGGAAGGCTGAATGCGAGTTGAGTATGCTCCCGATTGAATTCACATCAAACTCATCGAGGTGGTCAATTTTTATCACGGCGTGAGGATTTCCGACATTAACGGTCATTAATTCATGCTCTTTTCCATCCACGTCCAAATGATAAGCAGGGCCCGAACCCGGAATCTGGTGAGGTATTTCTTGGGCCTTAAAACGCGGAACACCTAAACTTACACTGACCCGATTATCTGAAAGACAGCGCAATCGCATCTTGCCTTCTGAGGTTTCCACCACAACTTCGGGCTTTGCACTCAAGCTCGCTTCACGAATGAATAGAGCTAAACACCGCGCCCCATTTCCGCATTGAGCGACTTCTCCACCATCTGCATTAAAAATGCGATAACGAAAATCGACGTCTTGAGTTGAAGCTTGCTCAAGCAATAACAACTGATCAAAACCAATACCTCGTTGCCGATCAGCCAATGAACGAATATCGTCAGCACTAAAATTGATGGCTTGATGAACCCCATCAATGACCACAAAGTCATTGCCTAGAGCCTGCATTTTAGTGAAATTAAACGCCAACATTTACCACGCCTCACAAATAATCAAAGGGATCTGATACAAGCTCTCACTGTTCCAAATATTTTCAGAATGTCTCAGTTAAATAAAGCAGAAACCGTGATCAATGTAAAACACCTCTCACATAAAGGGGGCTGACCCCGGCAATACATGTTCATTCTCAAATAAAGCCGTCACCGACTCTCGTTCACGCACCAAATAAGACTGATCCCCATCCACCATAACCTCTGCAGCGCGCGGACGTGAATTATAATTGGAGCTCATCACAAACCCATACGCCCCAGCCGTCCTGATCGCGACAAGATCGCCAACTTTAACAGCAATATCGCGACTTTTACCTAGAAAATCGCCTGTTTCACAGACTGGCCCAACCACATCAAATCTCGCCACATCAACATCAGTTCGAATCTGCGCGGGAATAATATCTTGATAAGCATCATATAGAGCCGGCCTCAACAAATCGTTCATAGCCGCATCGACGATTGCAAAATTCTTATGGGCCCCATACTTTAAGTATTCGACTTTGGTCAACAAGATCCCAGCATTGGCTGCAATCGCCCGCCCAGGCTCAACGATCAACTCTAACGAAGGGTCTGTAAAACGCGTCGCTAATGCCTTTGCATAATCACCGGGGGATGGCGGTGTTTCATCACGATAAGGCACGCCCAAGCCACCCCCCAAATCTAAATGCTCTATCTCAAAACCACGCTCTTTGAGGGTTTTGACAAGCGCATAAACCCTATCAAAAGCATCTAACAGCGGATCCAACTCCATCAATTGCGACCCAATATGACAATCTACGCCCACAACACGAATACCGGGTAACGATCGAGCCAACTCATACAACTCTAGAGCCTCAGCGAGATCCACCCCGAATTTATTTTCCTTCAACCCCGTCGCAATATACGGATGTGTTTTTACATCCACATCAGGATTCACACGTATCGATATCCGCGCAACCTTACCCATACTGCCCGCAATCGCATTCAATCGTTCTAATTCAGGCCTAGATTCCACATTAAAACACCCAATTCCTGCGGCCAGGGCCCGTTCTATTTCCCAAGCAAGCTTTCCCACCCCCGAAAAGACGACGTGCCGGGGGTCTCCGCCTGCGGCCAGAACACGCGCCAGCTCACCGCCTGACACAATATCAAACCCAGCCCCTAACCGAGCAAGCACATTGAGAACAGCTAAATTTGAATTGGCCTTTACCGCATAGCATATTTTATGGGGATGAGCCCCTAGCGCCTCATCAAATACCCTATAATGACGCTCCAGAGTGGCCCGAGAATACACATACAATGGCGAACCATACTTTGACACGAGATCAGCTACCGAGACGTCCTCAGCATACAAATGATGTTGACGATAATTAAAGTGATCCATGGGCACGCTCGTGTTTAGAAGGCACTTCGTCTGGCAGATACAGTGGGCCCGCTTGACCACAAGCCGCTATAAAAATTAAACTTGTTAATACCAGTAAACGCATGACCTCTCCACATGTATTCAATTCAACCAAACCTGCAACAATCTTAAAGAGAAATCGAATTAATGTCTTTACTTTTTTCAGACGGAAGAGAGGAAGAAAACACTATTCTCTTGAGCCTCTTAGGCGAAGAATCCGACTATTCTTGGAGGCAAATAAAGCGCAGCGAGGGGGACCCGAGCGAGCCATTGCCGGAAAGAAAGCCGGATTCTCACGCCGACTTAAAGCACACAATAACTTCAACCAAAATGGCAGGTTAACAGACATCCTCAAGCATCAAGTGGTTTTTGCAAATCAGCCCTTAAATTCCACAGAACACCTCATATTTCCTTAATATTCTGGGCGTATACTTGGAAACAAATGGGGAGAGATGAACATGATTGAAGCACTAGAAAAATTATTACGCGATTTAGAGGAAGATTTCCAGAACTTAGAAATTGCTTTCACTAAAGGTCAAGAATTTGACATGACTGAATTCGCCTTAAGTAATTTTAACGATTCAAAAGTTGCTTTTTATGATCCTGAACATTGTGATGGCATCAATAATAATCCTGAATTAAAAACAACTATCGAACAATCTGAAATAAATTGGGTCGATGCATCAACTCACGAATATCCTAAAAATGTAGGACGTGCGCTGTATAACTCTACACTACGAGCACTTTGGATGGCCAAAAATCCTGGTTCTGCCGCACCTGGAATTAAAACACACAAAGAATACATCGATACGAACCATCTCTATATGGACAACCAAAAAGTTGAAACTCGTGGTCCAGCAGGAAATGGAGTATCATCTACTGCCTTGACTCGAACACCTTTAATTGTCGATCCCACCACAGAGACTTTCGGTAAAAGCTATCAAAAATTTCTTGATGTAATGGCCAAAGATACTGATCCTTTCAGAGACACAAAAGCAAATTGCTGGGTACCTGGCGCAGCCTCTATGATGGATGCGAGCACACCCAAAACTATTGCTGGCTTTCAAACATCACTACATGTTTTGAATGAAAGATTAGCTATTTATCACGCAAGAAAAAATGAAAATCTTTTGAACGAAGACAATTTTATTGCCGCATCCACGGCAGCCACAGAAAAAACGAAAGAACTCACACAATCACTGCGTGAAATCGAAAATAAGTACAATCCGTTTTTTGACACAGCAAGGCAGGTTGAACATAATATCAACAGCACTAATCTTTCTGAAATGAATAGCAAACAAAAAGAACAATTCATCAAAGAAACCATTGCTCAATTAGAAGCGATGAAAAAAAATGCTATCACTCAAGAAGCGATACAACATGACATTGATACACTAACAAATCAATACAGAACCTTATCAAACAACAACACCGTCGCCTTACCTCACACACCTGGCTATCAATCAGGATTGTATCAAGGCATTGACATATCCCTCAGTTTCCACAGCGCCGAAAACGATGCCATTCAGCAACTTCAAGGCTCGATAGCTAAATTAAATCACTACAAAAATACGCATGCACAAATCGTCGCAAAACAAGAAACTCAGCTCAAAAAACTTCAAGGCGATCTTATTGAGAGCGCTGCGCAACTCATTAATAAAGTTGAAAGTATTAAATTCGCAGTTACCCAGTTAAACGATTTGATTCATAACGAAAAAAGACTTCGAATCGGATCAAAAAGTTTCGACGAAATCGCAAAACGAATCACCTGGGACGATGAAATCACGCAATTAGCACAATTGAAAAGTCGATTGATAAGAGCAGAAAGTCAATTATCATCACAAGAAGCTAATCAACCCATCGACGAGGCTTTGTTCAAAGAATTAAGCCAAATCCTTGCATGGAACCCTCAAGAAATCGAACAATGGGGCTATATCACAAAACCTGCGGGTTATGCAGAATCCGGCACAAAATTATTCTGGTCTGCACTCAACAGTTTAGCACTGTCAGAACAGCCAAAATCACGCCAGCAATTATTGCAGGATGAAATTAAAGCACGCTTAAAAAATGTTTCAATAGACCCTAACCGTAAAAAAACGAATCTTGAAACAATGGAAGCAACAACACAATCAGAGCTTACAGCTGTTGAAGACTCCTTATCTCTCATAAACAAATATTTCGGAGAAAACGGCGAAGCGGTCAATTATTTAAAAAACCGAGAAAAAGAATTTGCTTTCTTCGACAATTTACAAGCTATGACAAAAATTTTCAGACGGACCCCTACTGAAAAAGAAAAAAGACGAAATTTCATTGCTGAAATTGGTACTCTTGTCAAAAACTATGAGAACGATCGCAATCCAGAACACTTACGATTAGCACTTAAAAAAATTAATGCATTAAAAATCACAGAACAATTTAAATCTCGCTCTGAATATAAAAAATCCATGAGGGCGGTCCTTAACAAATTAAGCGGGGATATTAACGGCATCTTGGTTAAAAATGATCTGCATACTCAATATTTCCATCCTGAACACGGTAAAGTAGGAGTTTTCCTCGACATTTTAAGAAAAAATGACCACTGGAAATACAGCAATGCATTAAGCGAAATCGAAACTATTAATGCTTCCATGAAGGCGTACGGCCACGATCAAGATCTAAAACGTACTGATAACACTCTCAAATTAGTGAATAATTTACTAGACCACTGGACTGAATATGCCCCCACAGGCGCATCACACGTCAATCAAATGAAGCACACGCTTGAATCTTTAAAAGACGCACTCGAAAAAAATGTACTTTATAATAAATATTTTGGTACCGAAGGTGTTATCGAACAATCCATCAAACAATCCGCAAACGACAGTAATGAACCAAAATTACAGCGAATTAACTACCTCTTTTCGATAGGAGAGTTGATGGAGCAACACGCACAAGACAAAAATCCTCAACACCTGGTCAAAATTCACGAGAAAATTGATGCCGTTATCAAAGAAGGCAGCACTCTTTTTGCCGACGATCGAGCCAAAGGCCAACATTCCATCCAAACGATCTTAGCAGGACTTAAAGAGGAACTGAGCCAATCCAATAATGCTCGAGCTAACATCGCCCACGAAGAGCGCGGAGTCGCCGTAGCTCCTGTATCAAACAGCTCTAGAATGGTCATGAGCAACTAGCCCAGAGCGCAAATGAGAGTCTACGCATTCGTAGGCTAGGTAACTAAGACGATCGCAAGAGCCTCTCTGAATTCCCGCAATTCTGCACAAGGCAGCAAACAATTTCCATGATTCAAGAGAAGAATTGCCCACTTCTTAATATTTTGTTAAGCTTAACCCTTTAAAATCTTCGGAATAGATGAATATAGGCACATAGGTATGATGAAACGACTAGTTGAAGAATATTTAATCGAGCTAATGAAAAGTTTCAACGAATTTGGCATCTTGGGTCCAGATGGCCAGCCTTTCAAACCTGAAGAATTCCTGGCTGGGGGCAATTTCAACTATGAGGCACTTCAGCTATTCGAACTTGGTGAAGAACAGCCCATTAACTTAAAAGACCGCCTCGAATCCCATCAAAACTTCTACGTCCTCCTATGTGACGATCTTGAATCTGCAATGAATGAAGATCCATTATTAAAAGCGGCAATCGAAGACAAAACGCTAGGCTGGATTAATGTTGATACCAACAATGAAAATCAATACCCCATAAAGGCTTTAAAGGCCATGTGGAACCACATCTTACATCCCAACAAAGTACTAAACAGTAATGCTAGTTATTTCACTATAGGAAGAACACTCTTAGGTCTGCAACCGTTCCTACGTTACCACGCAGGTTATCTTGATGACAGCGCAACGACTAATCCTGAGGTACGGTATTATGGTGCTCCACGGATTGTTGACAAAAGAACATTGGCTTTTTCAAAAAAAGCCCTAGCATTATTTGATAAAATAATTAATCTTGAAAAACCACTAGAGGCCGTATATGAAATGATCGGCGCAGTGTCAAGAGTAATTCCACAGAAATATTTTGATAAAATGGTAGCCACTTACAAAGAAGCTCATCGTGAATTAAACGTACGTATACCCCGCTTTGAAGAAAGCCTTGCCAAAGCACCTACACAAGAAGAATTAGAATCTTTGCTCACAAATATGAACGAGTTGAAACAACCAGCTCAAGCTGCTATCGATAAATATTATCCGTACTTTAATTTCAGCATCAGCATACAAAAACAAATCAGTGCGTTCGAAGCAAGACATCCTAACGCCACCAACGAAGAAAAAACGCCATTCTACACTTCATTGCTTGATCAATTCACTGAATTCGAAGGCAAAACAGCGCCTACAGCTGAAGAGATTGAAGCCGATCTTCAAATTTTAGCACCTATAAGATTTGAATTAGCAGAAAAAATGATGGCACTACTTGGGAAAGAAAAAAATGTTCATTATTTAAATAAAGAACTATTAAAGGCTATTTATATCGTTCTGAGCACACCCGATCTTTTAGAAAAATATAAACCCACGATAGCAGATATGCAACTTAATCTTCACGAAACAAAACGTCAAATCCAAATGAGACTGGGTGACGTCACTGTTGTGGGAAAAACAACGAAATTGATTGAAGATAAAAAGGCTGCTTTAAGAGCTATTCATAATTTACAAAACAATATAAGGTTAAATGAAGTAACGAAAACCACCTTAATTCAAAATATTGATCTGGCTAAATTAAAACACGCTGATTTCATAGCAAATACTGAAAATGAAAGGACAGAATTAAATGAAAGAATCTCAGCATTTGACCGTACAATGGCAACACTAACTCATGATATGAGACTCTTTTACGACTTAATTGATTCACTTCAATCCAAAGCATGGGATCACAATATAGCAGAAGATATAACACCAACATTGGTACAACAACTTGGATGGACACAACAAGTTGAAGCAGAGTGGAGACAAAAAGACGCTGATTACGAAAAATGGAAACAGAGTAATATTAAATCTGAAGACAATGGGAGTCTTACGGGATTCTTATCTCGAAATATAAGCCATTATAGTCATTATGCTTTAAGCACTATCGTCAGTCGCACTCCTAGACAAGCACTTATTGCTGAAATCCAAACTCGTATCAACGAACTTGATGTAATATATGAAGAAGATAGAGACAGCCTTTTCGCATTAATGATGACCCTACATGAACTGGAAGCGCCGGGCGTTGAGATACTTGCTCATCAACAAAGACTTCAGACTGAAGCCGATTCGAATAGTGCGAGAATCGATGAAATCGGCGAGGAAATCGCAGCGGAAAACACAAAAATTGGACAATGCAGTAATGAATTCAAAGAACTTCTCAATCAATGCACAATTAAATTAAATGCGATTATTACACAATCCAAGAACGATTTGAGCTTATTGCAAATTGGGCCAGCAACTATTATTCGACTCAAATCTATTTTTGAAAACACCGCACGGGATATCGGAAAAATCAAAGAAGAATACGATGTCACTGTACAGGCCTGTGAAAATAATTTTGCATCTGACGAGATAGATACCGCTAAAAAACAATTCGAAGACCAATATAGCCTCTTTGAGCAAAATCAAATCAAATTACTTAAATCTATGACCACTATGTCTGAGCAGCTAGTAACCGATTACAAACTTGGCATTACTGAAAACGACCCTGAAGCACAAAAAAACCAACATATTATTGTTCTTGCCACACAATTGAAAGATTTGGCATTAACTTATTTGCCACAGGAAAAAACACTAGCCGAAAAAATTCAAGCTAAAGAAAATTTCGAAAAAGCGTGTGCGCAAGAATTATATTCTAATAATGCAAAAATAGCTGTTGGTGTAGTAGTGGGCATTCTTTCAACTATTGTTCTATGTGCAGCTATAACAGCTGCTCTGGCACTATTTTTTGCTGGGGGCGGATGGTTGGCATTTATGATTGGCGCCCCGATCTTAGCAAAAGCAGGCGTCACTGCCGCCGCATCCAGTATCGCAATTGGTGGCTCCATTGTTGGTGCTGCAGTCGGAGAACATTTAGACGAAAAATATTCTCAAGAATATTTTGAACAATGGCGATTCTTCTATGAAAATGTAGACCAGGTTGCCAAAGAGACTTGCAAAGAAACTCCCGCAATTTCGTTGCCAAATAAAATCTAATGATGATTCTATATTTACTCTTTCTATGAATTTTCAGAGATCCATGTTATTTTTACCGATTCTCATCATCAGGAAATATCACATGGTATCTACCACAGAAATTTTAAATACGGTTGAACTGGGCGCAGCAGATACAGCACAATACAGCGTTATCTGGCTGCACGGCCTCGGTGCTGATGGCAATGATTTTGTTCCAATAATCCCAGAATTACGCTTGCCGAATATCGAGAAGATTCACTTTGTATTTCCTCACGCCCCCATTCGCCCTGTCTCTCTTTATGGCGACATGCCGATGCGAGCTTGGTTTGATATCTATAATCTAAGCGAATCAGGCCCTTTTGATGTCACAGGAATTAATGAAGCTATTGCCTCTATTCACCAACTCATCCAACGAGAAATTGATCAAGGTATTCCATCAGAAAAAATAATTTTAGCAGGATTTTCTCAAGGCGGATTTATCGCACTATTGAGCGGATTATTTTTTCCTGAACGTATAGCAGGCCTAATTGGACTTTCTACATTTCTTTGGAACACGCCGGATTTTGAAGAACGGCTTCAACCACAAAATCAACGCACACCGATTTATATTGCACACGGATCGGCAGATTCTCTGCTACCTCTTAAATATGGTGAACATGCGGCCACTCATTTAAAAAATAGTGGTTACGACGTTAGTTTTCACACATATCCAATGGCACATACGGTATGTTTTGAAGAAATAGAATCGCTGAGTTTTTGGTTACAAAAAATTCTAATTTTTTAATCACAAGGGCAAATAAGATCCGTTAACTTCTTCATAAGTCTCAACAGTACCAACGTTATACCATCTTCCTTGAAAATACTCGCCTGTAATTTGCTGCTGAGAAATCGCTGAACGAAGAAGATTTCCTAGTGGAAAAACGCCGGGTTTACAGCCATCAAATAGTTCTTTTCGAAGCACACCAATATTCCCATAAGTAAATAACTGTGAACCGTCTAATGACAGCAGGCCTTCTGAAAGTGCAAAATCACCCCCTGTAGGCAATGGATCAACCATCACTAAATGCGCAATTCGCTCTGGAGGTTTGCGCAAAGTGTGATAAGGATACGATGTAAAAATATCTGCGCTGACGACAAGAAAATAATCACCCAGATGTTCTAATGCATGATAAATTCCTCCGCCCGTTTCATAGGCGGATTCAGGTTCTACTGAATATTGAATCGAAACGCCCCACTGACTTCCATCACCCAAAATCTTGGGGAACATGTCGGCTTGATACGCAATGTTGATGACAAGGTTGGTAAAACCGCTTGCAGCCAAAGCTTCAATTTGATGCACAATAAGAGGACGTCCTGACACCGGAAGTAATGGCTTAGGACAATTATCCGTCAATGGTCTCAGCCGAGCTCCGCGCCCTGCTGCGAGTATCATGGCTTTCATGCTTCATAACCTTTGTTTGCAATAATTTTGCCAACCCATTCAACTGGGGGTGGCGAGAACAGACCCCTAAAATGTAATCGGCTAAGCGCGGAATATCTCCAACATAACTTGATTTTTTATCTCGCAAAAATAATCGAGCAAAAATACCCATACATTTTAAATGTCGTTGAACACCCATTAAATCAAACCATCGCAAAAATTGCGACATCGAAATATCTTGAATGATGCCTGCATCACGTGATTTCTCAAAATAACGCTGAGCCCAATTCACAACATTTGAGGCAGGCCATGCAATGTAACAATCTTTCAATAATGACACTAAATCATAGGTGATTGGACCAATGACAGCATCTTGAAAATCAATTACACCCACTTCATTTTCGGGCAGAATAAATAAATTCCTAGAGTGATAATCTCGATGAACGACCGTTGTTGGTTGCTCCAAAGCAGCTTCAATCAGTTTAGAATATGTGGATCGAAGCGCGGCTTCTTCACGAGCAGATAATTTGACATTCAGATATTTTCCTAAATACCACTCTGAAAAATACTCACACTCTTGTGACAATAATTTTTCATCATAGGCAGGAAAAGAATAGGCACTTTGCGGTGTTTGTTGAATTTTCACGAGAGCATCAATCGCGGAAAGATAAAGATTATCTACATTCGTCGAACTTAAATGATTACTATAAAGCTCATCGCCTAAATCTGAAATCAGCATGTAACCTTGGTGAGTATCAGATGCGATTATTTTTGGAACGTGCACACCATGATCAGTAAAAGCCTTCGCTATGCCCAAAAATGCTTCTATTTTCTCATGTGCTGGCGGCGCATCCACTGCAACTCTAGTTCCAGATTTTCCCATCACACGAAAGTAACGTCTAAAACTCGCATCCCCTGCCAAAGGCAGAATGTCGGCTTCCGCACAAGGAAATACAGTTTGAAGCCACTGATAAAGCCCTAAAAACCTGTCGTCAATAAATTTACCCATTTTACCTCCCTCATCAGAACGAACAGGTGATTATATGATTAAGTTAGACAAATATCTAGCCCAATAAGAGTTATCATTAAGTTCAAAAACTTGGAAAAATATATTTAATTATCATATCGCGACAATAATTACCGAGAATTCCTATATTAATGAGGTGGTTATCACCTGGACAACATAGTGGATATTATGTGACCACATATTCTGGAGCTTGAAAGCTGTAAAACAATCATATTTTTTTACACAAGTCTTGGAGTTGTATTAACCACAAGGTAGACTACGTCAGCCCGGAGGAAAGAGTGAACTACAGATCGAAATTTACATTATTATTTCTAATAAGCGCCGCATTATGCGAAGACGTAATTGCTAATGCGCCCACACAAAAACTTCCTTTAGCTGAGCTTCTGAATTGGCAACCACAACCCAATAATATTTGTTACGGAACTTTTGTAGATCCAAAAGAAATTAAAAATACAAAACCCATCGCTAACGTTAATCAATCACCTATGAGCATTACATCAAATAATCCAACCACACTATCACTAAAAGGCCAATCAACGGTTTCAGGACATGTGACAATTCAGCAGCCTGGTCGATTATTACGTGCTGAACATGTTACATTTAATCGAAATCCTACAACTCAAATAATTGATCGAATCGAATTAAAAGGTAATGTTCGTTATTTTGAACAAAAACAAGAACTCGCTGGTCAACGCGTTTTAATGA